>JAUWNZ010000199.1 GCA_030612385.1 Pseudomonadota bacterium
CTTTAGCCCCGTGTACATGGGAGCGTTGACCGGTTGGCGCTGGACAACACCGGGAGCAACCATTTCTATCCTCCTGAATTCGGTTGCCTCGATAGGCCCCTTGCCATCCAGGGGCTCGCCGGTAGCATCGATAACCCTGCCCAGAACGACCTCTCCAACGGGAACCTGCGCAATCCTGCCTGTCCTCTTGACCACATCGCCCTCTTTGATATGTGTATCTTCTCCGAGGATGGCAACACCGACATTGTCGGTTTCCAGGTTCAAAACCATCCCTAATATTCCACCTGGAAATTCCAGCAGCTCCATCGCCATCGCATTCTCCACGCCGTAGATCCTTGCAATGCCATCCCCAACCGACAGGACAGTTCCTACTTCACTTACATCCAGTTTTTTTTCATAGTCCTTTATCTGCCTGGAAATTATTTCACTTATTTCTTCTGCCCTGATCTTCTCCATCTATATTCCCTCCCCTAAGAGATTCTCTATATTATTCAGTTGCGTCTTTATGCTCCCATCGTAAATGGTGTCTCCAATCCTCACAACAATACCGCCCAAAAGTGTTGGATCCTTCTCGATAGTCATATCGACTTCCCTGCCGGTAAGCCCTTCCAGGTTACTCTTGATGTCTTTGGATAGCTTGGCAGACAGAGGATATGCTGTTTTAACATTGGCCCTTACCTTCTTTAAGGTGTCATCCATAAATTCCCGGTAACAACCTTCCACATCCGAAAGGATGCCGATTCTTCGTTTATCTACTAACAGCTTAAGAAAATTAGCGGTCATATCCGAGATATCAATCTTCTCCAATATCTTTTCTACAACGGCCTTTTTAGCTTCCTGATCAAAAACAGGATTGGCTAAAAAATCCCTCAGGCCTTCATTTTCTTCAATAATGGAAGAAAAGCTCCCGAGTTCGCTGTAATATTTTTCGTAATTATCCTCTTCCCCCGCTACCTCAAAGAAGGCCCTTGCATAACGCTTTGCAATACCGCTGCCGATCAATTTTCCTCACCATCCTCTTTTAGGTTTATATCTCTTTTGTTTTATTCAGGCATACACCGTTCAAAGTGAAATTTGCGAGTTGATATTCTTTAAATAATCTTTGACCATATTTTCGTGATCATCTTTTTCTATATTTTTTCTCAGAATTTCCTCAGCCATCTGTACGGAAAGTTCAACCGCCTCAGCCCTTAATTGACCTCTCGCCTTCTTGAGATCCTGCTCCATTCTGGCCCCGGCGTCCTTTTTCATTTTCTCAGAAGTTAGCCTGGCGTTTTCAATAATCTTTTCCTTCTCTGCCAATCCCTGTTTTGTTATCATCTCAGAAATTCCAGTGATCTCCTCTGCAGCCTTATCCAGCCTGGCAGAGTATTCCCTAAATTTATTTTCCGCCTCTTTCTTCGCCGCCGCTGCCTCTTCGAGAGAGGTTTTAATATCTGCCTGCCTCCCAGCGAAAAACTCTTTGACCTTATCTCGAAGGAGCCAGTAAAGAACCCCGATAAGAACAACAAAATTAAAGATCCTCCAACCAAAATTAACCATCTGCCCGCCATGTTCATGTGTTTCACCGCCTTCTCCTGAAGCATACGTCACTACAGAAACCAGGCCCACGATCAGAGAAGCGGTCAGCACAGAGTATAGAAAAGATCGTTTAGATAAATTCTTCCAATTAGACAGTACCTTCATTGAACACTCCTTCCCAGCACCTTTTCCGCAATCTCACCGGATATTTTCCGAGACTGACCTTTCAAAACACCTCTCACTTCGTCAATTTCCTTACCCATCTTTACATGAAACCCTTCAACCATTTGCGAAATTTCACTCTTTGCTCCCTCAATTAATCTTTCTCCTTCTCCAGATCCTTCCTGCTCTACCTTATTTTTCTGCTCCATGGCTTCCAACTTCGCCTGACGAAGTTTCTCTTCATATTCAGCCATCTTTTGTTCAACGCTCTTATTAAGTTCCTTTACCTTTTCATCCGATTCTACAACGCGCCGGTTTCTCCTGTCCATTATTCCCAGGATCGGCTTGTAGAGGAGCATATTCAACACAAAGAGCAGGACAAGAAAATTAACCGCCTGAATCAAAAGCGTCTGATCAATACTTATCATAGCAAATTACATCTCCCAAACTTACTTCTAATATTATTTATGGCAAGTTTTCAAGACTCTATAAGCGGCATCCGAACTAAGACAAAAAAAACGGGCAAATATAACATATGCCCGCTTAAACCTATCCGATCCCACCGCACGCAATAACAGTGATCTTCTCTGAAAATAGATCCTGATATCTGTCTTTTCCGTCTATCCTCACCTAAACAACCTCATCACACCGTTGTCGTCCAATCTGGCGATGCTTAAATCACAGCTTTCGATACTTGTCAAGCTTTTTTTACTCAACCCACCGCAACCGAAGATACAGAGGGGAAACCTCTGTCAAAACGGACAGGGTCTTCAATTTAACCTTGACTTTTGGAATTTTATCGCATAGAAGCTACAGCTTAAATTTATTGGTGGGATCGTCTGTCGGTAGGACTCAAGCCTCTGAACTCTGCTGCCCGGATTCGAGTCCCAGTCCACAGCCATGGTCCCATCGTCTAGGGGTTAGGACGCTGGCCTCTCACGCCGGAAACCGGGGTTCAATTCCCCGTGGGACTACCAGAATATTATTAAGGGGTTACGAAAGAATCGCAACCCCTTTTGTTTTGCTTAATTCAACCTTACCCTGCATGTATTGTTGATGCACTCGTAAAAAGTCTGAAAAACACTCTTTTGTCATTCTGAGCGATAGCGAAGAATTTGATATCATTGAGATTCTTCGTCGCTCCGCTCCTCAGAATGACACTGTGTGGACTTTTTACGAATGCATCATTAGTTGACGGCTTCGTAAGAAGCCCCTCATTTTCTTAAGATGGTGCCGAAGCCGGGACTTGAACCCGGACGGGCATAACCCACTACCCCCTCAAGATAGCGTGTCTACCATATTCCACCACTTCGGCACACAATATGTTCATATTATAGGAATTCCCATTTTTTGACAGGACATACAAGATGATCAGTACCTGAAAAAAGTAAAGAAATTTTGTATATACAGTTAATCCGTATCAGCTCAATAAATAGGGGGATTACATTTTTAAAGTGTTGGTCTCGAACCACAATAAGCATTCACCGAACATTGAAATTAGAAATTAGAAATTAGAAATTGGAAATTCAGCCTTCATCCCGAATTCCGGAAAACGCTATTTCGGCATCGTAAGTAGTTGAAATCATTATGCGCAATCTGTTGAATTTTATGGACTACACTTTTCATGAAAATTTAAAAATTACTATTATTACAAAGAGTTACAGAATTACTTTCCGGA
>JAUWNZ010000096.1 GCA_030612385.1 Pseudomonadota bacterium
GTAATCGGAGACATCGGTAACGGCTATTCCCTCTTGCCGCAACTGAGCTGCCGTTCCTCCGGTGGAAAGTATCTCCACGCTGAATTTTGTAAGCTCCCTGGCGAATTCGACGATTCCCTTCTTGTCCGTTACACTTATAAGAACTCTCTTTATTTCATTTTGCATTTTTCTTTACCCTTCCTGCTTCTTTTATTTCCTTCATATGATTTATTCGCTTTTCTATCAGCGGTTTTGTACCGATGTCGGGCCTGTGATCTACTGAGCCCTTTATGGATGAAACCGCCCGTTCTGCTATTCGTTCCGCTTTTTCAAGATCTTCAGCGATTCCGACTACTCCAATAGCTCTTGATGTGGTCATATACAAACCGTCTTCTCTGTTATCAACGGATGAGTAATAGAGTTTTGCATCTTTCACATTATCCACTTCAATTTTGTCAGAGGTCGATTTTGCATCGGGGTGATCCTCCGGCAGGCCATAACCTTTGGGGACGATATACTTGCATACAGTGGCCTTTTTCTCAAATTCAATATTAAGATTATTTAGTGTTCCTTCAATAATCGCATTGCAGATGTCGATAAAATCCGTTTTCAAAAGCGGCAGTATGTTCATTGCCTCGGGGTCGCCGAATCGCGCGTTATATTCCAACAGCCTGACCCCATCCTTTGTGATTATAAATCCGCCATACATAACCCCCCTGTAATATTCCCCCGTTTCCTTATGGATTGCCTCCGCAACTTTTTGTGTTATCTTCAGACCTTCCGCCACATCGTCCAAATTCATGAAGGGCAACGAGTGATCTTCACAGGAATAGGATCCCATACCCCCCGTGTTTGGTCCTTTGTCGTCGATAAATCTTCGCTTATGATCCTGTACCGGAGGTGTTGCAATGACAGTTTTTCCATCACACAGGCATTGCAGGGAGAATTCCTCCCCTTCCAACTTTTCATCTATGATAACATATGGATGTTCTTCTAAAATTTCTCTGCAATATTGCAGTGCTTCATCTTTCGTATGGAAGTGATCCCCCTGCACCCTGACTCCTTTTCCCCCTGTAAGACCGTCAGGTTTTATGACAATTTCCTCTAACTCACCGAGAAAATCGTCTATCCCCTCCATGGAAGAGAATATTTTAAATATTGGATTTCCTGGTATATTGTATTTTTGAATTAGTCTCCTTGTAAATGATTTTGAGGTTTCCAGCAGAGACAGACTTTTTGTCGGCCCGACACATGGTATATCTATCTCTTCCAGAGAATCAACAACACCATTGTTCAGGGGGTCTTCCGGGCCGATAACGGCAAAATCAATATTACAATCTCTTGAAAACTTTTTTATCCCCTTTAGATCGTTGTAGTCCCCGATCAGGATTTTCTCAGACAGCGCCGCTATGCCGGGATTGTTCGATTTCATATAAGAGAAGATCACAGGGTTATGCCGTGATCGTAAAATCGCCTCGGCAATTACGTGTTCCCGTGCCCCATTTCCAATTAAAAGCACATTGGACATATTAATTTCTCCTTGTTTAAAACACCATCAGCGATGAATACTTCACCGCTGATGACTGGACGTAAGGGTATACCGAAAAAAGGCCTGTGAGTCAAAGGGGAAATACGAGTTGTGAGTTAATTCCGAAACCCTAAACTTAAAAAACGGTTACAATTACCGGTTCATCTCCCAAAAAGTTGCAGATGTATGAGTAAAAAATGGACATTACAAATGTCGCTGTATAGTGTTTATGTTGCAGCATGGTTTTAGTCATTATGCGGGCCACGATATTTTTCTGGAAGGTAATTGAGATAATGAAAGATGTCAGCACCACTATCACGAAAATGGAATTCTAATCTCTATAATATTCTTAGTCACTTTGTATTGTTTCAAGTTAAGCGCAATGCCCGTCGTTCAAAAAAAGTTCCTGATGCCGGAACGATGCCCGATTTGGCTGCAACGGCCCGTGCCCGCCCCATAACATCATCATCTATTGATAGTGTCGTTCTTATTCTGTTTTGATTGCCAATTTTGTTATTGACTGCCATTCATTTTCTCTGTTACTTTCTATTAGTTATAGAGAGGGATAGCCTGTCAGGAGATCGGTATTGATCGTAAAGGTAATAAGCAGCGCTGTCATCGGAGTAAACTCTCATCCGATCGATGTGGAGGTGGATATATCCTTTGGTCTTCCCCAGTTTTCGACGGTTGGGCTGCCCGATGTCGCTGTTAGAGAGAGCAAGGACAGGATAAAAGCGGCCATAAAAAATTCGGGTTACGACTTCCCGCAAGACAGGGTTACAGTCAATCTTGCCCCCGCCGATATCAAAAAAGAGGGGACAAGCTTTGACCTGCCGATAGCCGTGGGTATCCTGGCGGCAGAGGGAATCATCGAGACCAAATCCCTTCAGGACTACGTGATAATAGGGGAAGTGTCGTTAGATGGGCGCATCAAGGGTGTCCATGGGGCCCTTTCCTCCGCATTTCAGGTAAAGGAGATGGGGATAAAGGGCATAGTCCTGCCGAGAGAAAATGCGGCTGAGGCAGCCATGGTGGAAATGATCGATGTTATTGCCGTTGATTATCTTTCTGATGTTGTCGAATTTTTTGGCGGCAGAAAGATTATTGAGCCGACAAGGGTTGACATATCTGAAGTATTCAACAGGAGCCGTCATTACACCCTTGATTTCAGCGAGATACATGGACAGAATCAGGCCAAAAGGGCGCTTGAGGTTGCCGCGGCAGGAGAGCACAATTAGGGCTGAAGGTCAGTGGTCAGTGGTCAGAAAATACTGTTCACTGTCCACTGTTCACTGTCCACTGTATTATCATGGTAGGAGCTCCCGGTTCAGGAAAGACAATGCTGGCGCAGCGGCTTCCATCCATACTTCCCGACCTTTCCCTCGAAGAGGCAGTTGAGACGACAAAGATATTTTCCGTTGCAGGCCTGTTGCCTGAGAAAGAGGCGATACTGGTAACGAGACCATTTCGAGCCCCCCATCATACAATTTCCGATGCAGGAATGGTAGGAGGGGGACACATCCCGAAACCGGGCGCCATCAGCCTTGCCCATAACGGTGTTCTCTTTCTCGATGAGCTTCCCGAGTTCAAAAAAAATGTCCTCGAGGCATTAAGACAACCTCTGGAGGATGGATACGTTACCATTGCGAGGTCTTCCATCACTGCGACATATCCCGCCAGGTTTATGCTGGTGGCGGCGATGAACCCATGCCCCTGCGGTTACTATACCGATCCAAACAGGGAATGCAGATGCAGCCCTCAACAGATACGTCAATATCAGGCCAGAATATCGGGGCCTCTCCTCGACAGAATCGACATACATATAGACGTTCCATCCGTAAGATACAGGGATCTGGCGGCAGAATCCGATGGAGAGTCATCCCTGTCGGTGCGTCAGAGGATTCAGAGGGCAAGAGATATTCAGATAAAGAGGTTCGGTATGTGCAATGCCCGAATGTCCAACAGGCAGATCAAGGAATTTTGCCCTCTCGACAAGGGTTCAGAACGGTTGATTGAAATGGCGGTGGACAAACTGGGGCTCAGCGCCCGCGCCTATACGAGGATTTTGAAGGTTGCAAGGACAATCGCGGACCTCGAAGAGGAGGAAAACATTCTCTCTCACCATATCTCAGAGGCTATCCAGTACAGGAGTCTTGACAGGAGAATAATTTGATCTTTGAACAGGATAAGGAGATGTAAAGTATCTGCTCAGGTTCACCGTTCCGGAGTTCGCGGTTCAAGGTTAGAGAGCGATGGGAATTGAACATGTTGAAGATGATGTCTGATGGAAGGAAAATGAATATGGAAATTACAATTGGAAAGGTTGCCCCTGAAAAAATGAAGGCCAGGCCTGCTGATGAATCCAGTCTGGGATTCGGGAAGATATTTACCGATCATTTTTTTACCATGAAATATCACAGTGAAAAAGGGTGGCATGATGCCGCCATAGGTCCTTACAAAAATCTTTCTCTTGATCCGGCAGTAATGTGCCTCCATTACGGGCAGGAAATCTTTGAAGGAATGAAGGCTTATCGTGGGAAGAATGATTCAATTTATCTATTCAGGCCGGAGGACAATCTCAAACGCATGAATGTTTCCGCAGAGAGGCTCTGCATGCCCGATGTGGATATTGATTTTGTCATGGAGGCCTTAAAAAAACTGGTCATGATAGAGAAAGATTGGATACCTCACGGCAGCGGAACGTCGCTTTACATAAGGCCGACAATGATAGCAACTGAGCCGGCCCTCGGCGTGCATCCATCCAGTGAATATCTCTTTTATATTATCGTCGGGCCTGTGGGCGCGTACTATCCACAGGGCTTTGCCCCAACCAGGATATATGTCAGCGATGAATATGTTCGCTCGGTGCGTGGGGGGGTAGGATATTGCAAGGCGGCCGGCAACTATGCCGCCAGTCTCTACGCGAGTAAACTGGCATGTGAAATGGGATATACCCAGGTGTTGTGGCTCGATGCCCTGGAAAGAAAATATATAGAGGAGGTGGGAACAAGCAATATCTTTTTTGTAATATGTGATGATCTGATAACTCCTCCGCTCACGGGAAGCATACTTTCCGGTATTACGCGCGACTCCGTTATTAAGATAGCGGCAAGCTGGGGGATCAATGTATTGGAAAGACAGTTATCCATAAGTGAGATAATTGAAGCATCTGCCGACGGAAGATTGAAGGAAGTCTTCGCTACCGGAACTGCGGCGGTTATCTCTCCCGTAGGACATATATATTATAAAGGAAGGGAACACACTATCAATAGTGGGGAAACGGGACCGCTCGCAGAGAGGCTGTACAACGAGATACTCCAGATTCAATATGGAGAAAAAGATGACCCGTTCGGATGGAGGATGAAGATATCTTAGATTCATTGTAAACGTTCACGGAACGTTGAAAATAGAAATTAGAAAATAAAAATTGGATCGAGTGGTCGAGGGGGAAAATGGTCGAGTGGTTAACTACTCAACTAATTTCTTTCGTAAACTTGTTTCATCTCTCCCAAATTTCTACTTTCCAATTTCAAATTTCAAGCAGAGAGCATCTGCGATTCATTAAATCCACAGCTATGTGGATAGCTTTGTTGATAAGCCTGTGGATGACAATTGTAAATGCCGCAATTTTATTATCTTACACCTTATTGCATAGAGATTAGGCAAAAAATAAGTTCAATTATTACAATAGGATACGTTGGCTTATCCTAACCTCTGTATATTATTCCTTTTTTTGAGCTCAGTTATTGACAGTCCCGAAGTAACTACTCAGATACTTCACTTTTGCGTTGTTACCGGCTTTTTCAAACAGGGTGTTTAATTCTTGACTTTGATAGGGAAAAATGGTTCTTTTTTCGTATCAGCTCAATAAATAGGGGCAACCCCCAATATGTAAGAGTGATTGTGAATCTTAGCCATTCACGGCGTGAAACTTGAAATTGGAAATTAGAAATTTGGGAGAGATGAAACGAATTTACGAGTTGACAGACTTCAGCG
>JAUWNZ010000253.1 GCA_030612385.1 Pseudomonadota bacterium
GCGCCGGATTCAGATTTATCAAAACCCTTTTTCTGCACCTGAGACAGATTTATCAGAGAAAGCGCCATGCGATCTGCTATGAATGGCCTGAATTCTTCCATCATATCAAGCGCGAGGCCAGGTCTTCCGGGCCGGTCTCTGTGCAAAAAACCGACTGCCGGATCCAGTCCCACCGTTTCAAGGGCAGAGCGAACATCATGCATGACAAGCGTATATAAAAACGACAGCAGACAATTTACATTATCTAATGGAGGACGGCGGCTTCTTTCGTGAAAGGAAAAATCTTTTCTCTGTGAGATTATCAAATGATCAAACACGTTGAAGTAGGCACGAGCGGCATCACCTTCAATGCCGCGCACCGCATCCAGGGATTCCTCCCGTGCCAGTGATTTCAGAGAAGCAGCAAGCCGTTTTGACGCATGTTGAATCTTGTCAGCATCCGGTTTATCACCGTGATCTCTCAATGCCCGCCGCAAGACTGTGCGGCAGTTGGCAATCTTGCCTGTAAGCACAGCCTTTGCGATGTCAGCAGAAGCTTTCAAGTCATCAGCCTTGCGATACTGTTCCCGTCTAAGCAGGACATTCCCGGAAACCGGCCCCTGCACCCTCGCAAGAAATCGTCCATACTCAGATAAAAAACTGATCGCCACATCGCGTTCGGCGCAAAAGCCCATCAAAAACGGACTGCACCCAACATTTCCAAAGCAGACAATTCCACCAATTGTATGTTTCAATCCACGCCCCCGCATGGGGAGCGACTTCTTTCCAAGGGTCTTAGGCAGGCACATACCGGCCAGCGAGCAACTGTCGCACTTCTTTGCGTAAACCGGCCTCGGAGTGCGTCCGGATTCAATCAACTCATGCAGCCGCATTGCAGTATCTTCCGTCAACTTCCTTAATGTGCCGTCAAATACAACATCGAGCCTGCGTCTTGTCTTGCCATAAAAAAGCGCACCATCAGGAACCGCAACATCCATCATTTCTTCCAGGCAAAGCGCCTGGGCGCATAGTTGAACCTTGTCGCTGTTGTCCATCTTCGGCTTGCCCCGCTTGTATTCCACGGGAAATGGCTGCCAGGAACCGTCCGCCCGGCAGTGAAATTCCACAACATCCGCTTTGCCGATCAGCCCCAGCCGCAATGAACGAAGAGACATGCCATACTCAATGCGGACATTTCCTCTTGATGCACGGTCTTCCGCGTGAACATGTTCGTGCATAATCCTGCCTTCCGCAGTAAACAGGTTTTCGGCCCATGCCTGCTCGATGTGGATCAGGGCGCACTGCCGCTCGCAGAAAATCAGATGCTGCAATGCGGAAATGGGGAAGAGATCGTCTTCAGTGTACATATCGTCACTTATTACCTAATTTATTACCCATATTAATTGTTATTACCTAATTCCCGGTTTTATTCCATTTTGCATTTCTGCCACGGCCAAGGCATTCAATAACCCCTTGCGCCCGAAGGTCTTTGAGCACCCTGCGTATCATATCGATACCAACACCGGGGCATTTCCGCAGTATATCGGCGACACTGAAATCACCGGAAAAACTTTTAACGGCGCCTTGAACCATTGCTGTCTTCTCACCCCTTGGTTGAGGAAACCTGCTCAACCTTTCTTCAAATTCTTTGTAAGCGCTTTTGAGTATGAAACAGACAAAATTGATATAATGCCAGGGATCATGTTTGCCTTCATGCCATCCTTCTGAACTCAGCTTTAATGTTTCGTAATATCTCTCCTTGTTCTGTTCGATAAGACGTTCGAGACTTACATATCTTCCGACCTCAATTTTTAGATGATAGCACTGCAGAAGCATCAGCAATCGGGAAACTCTGCCGTTTCCATCACGGAATGGGTGTATGCACAGAAACTCCAGATTGAATGCCGCCAGCGCTATTAGCGGATGGACATTTGTTTCGTTTATGCATTCCTGCCATGAATCAACCAGTTCTTTCATATAGTAAGAAGTTTTGCCGGCCGGAACGGTCTGAAACCGTATGCTGGATGTACCATCCGGGCGTTTTTCGATGATGTCGCTATCTTTTCCTTTGTATTTACCGGCATCCCATATCTCGCCGCGTGTCAGACGATGCAGCTTCTTGCAGGTATTTTCCGTAATGGGCAACTTTGACCTCATATCATGTATGAGATTAAGCGCTTCCCGGTAGCCTCGAACCTCTTCCTCTAACCGGTCGTGAAGAAGCGATTTGCCAAAGATGATGGTGCCGATGCGCTTTTTGTCGACCTCAACACCTTCGATGCGATTTGACGATATCGCACTCTCAATAAGGGCATGCTCTTTCAGTGATTTCAGTCTCTGCAGCGACTCTCTTTTATAAAGCCCCTGCCGGCCTTTCGCCTCACTGATGTCGGACAGATACCATGATGTCGTTACGGGAATTGTATCGAGACCCGCGATAAACTGCCTTAAGGTTATCATGCCAATAATATTGCTCCTTCAATTTCCCATCAGCTTTCGCACCGCTTTGCATACACCGACAGAGACGTCCGGTTGGAGAAAATGAGCATATGTG
>JAUWNZ010000162.1 GCA_030612385.1 Pseudomonadota bacterium
GCCAAAACGGACACACAACTGGCATTCATCAATGCAGACTGGCGGGATTTCCAGAATACACCCGCAGCTGAAGAAGACAGGAAAACCTCTATCTTTATAGATGATTATCTCAGGATTTTGAATAAAACCGGATGGCGGCACACCCATATCATTCAAGCCCCCATGTCAGCGGAACGCTTCAGCGCGGAAGTTATATCCGCAATGCAAAAGAGGAGAATACTCGGGGTAACAAGCCGGTACGTGATAATCTTGAAACAGTAATTGGAGAGAGAATTGGGGGCGAGACCCTATCCCGCAGTACATTTGTTCCGTGCGAATCGAATAGTGTCGCAACCGCATCCCATCGCGCATATCCTCAAGAATATTACTTTTACTTGACATAGCTATCGTCCTATTTTATCGTGTTTTTCATGATCAGAAAGAATATTGACCGCAAAGGACAAAAACTTAGCGACTTCGCTCCTTTGCGTGAGGCTTAAACTCCTTGACTCTGCGTTATTCTCGTGTGCTTGCATCAACTTTGACGTTTCCCTGCCCTGAACCCGTAAACGATATTGACAAAGTTTTTTAAATGCTTTAATATGAAATTAATATCGTCACTAACAAGAGGTGAAAATAAAATGTTTGGAATAGGAATGCCTGAGTTAATAATAATACTGGTGATCATCCTGATCATCTTTGGTGCAGGGAAACTTCCCGAGATCGGCGGAGCGCTTGGCAAAGGTATAAAGAACTTTAAAAAGGCCACAACTGAGCCGAAAGAAATAGACGTTCCTCCCTCCTCCAATAAAACAGATGATGATGAAAAATAGGTTCAAGCACAAGTCTAAAAAGGAACATCACTTTCAGGTATGGGTTCTGGTCCCGGCTGTGGTGTAGGTTCGGCAACCTGTTCTCTTCCCTGCCCTTTAGAGTCAAGCATCTGCATATTTAAGGCAACTATCTCTGTAGTGTAACGCTTATTCCCATCTCTGTCCTCCCAGGATCTGGTTTGAATCCTGCCTTCGATATATATCAAACTCCCCTTTGAAAGGTAGTTTCCGCATATCTCGGCCAGCTTTCCGAAGGTGACAATTCTGTGCCACTCGGTCCTCTCAGCCCTCTCGCCACTCTTATCTTTCCACCGCTCGCTGGTTGCCAATCTGAGATTCGTCACCATGGTGCCATCTTGAGTATATCTGACCTCGGGATCTGCCCCGAGCCTCCCCACCAGAATAGCCTTGTTAACCATCTTAACCTCCTTTGGTAATATCTTGCCATCTCTGAAAAATACAGTACAACACACAGTTAAGTTTGACAATCTAATTATTCCTTATTGACTTTCATCTGTATAATAAAGTAATTATATCAGGAAGGAGGGGAATTTGTGAGCCCGCTGGAAGGAGTAATACTTGGTGTCATTCAGGGGCTGACGGAATTCCTGCCCGTGAGCAGCTCCGGTCACCTGGTGATTGCCCAGAGTTTCATAAAGGGGTTTCAACAGCCCGGTATCCTGTTTGATGTAATACTCCATTTCGGGACACTTCTTGCCGTAGTCTTTTTCTTAAGGAAAGATCTATGCGATATCGTAAAGGCCGTATTACAAAAACAACACAGGGAGGTAGATTCCGCCATTATCTCCGGCAGAAGAAATCTGGGTTTCCTTATTATAGTGTCAACCATAGTTACCGGCATCATCGGTCTGTTATTTAATGACAAGATTCATATACTTTTCAAGTCGGTTAATGTTGCCGCTTCCATGCTCCTCGTGACGGGGGTTTTGCTCTTTCTTTCCGATAAAGTCAAGAACACATGCAGGCTCGGAAAAGATATGAATGTTATCGACGGCATAATTATCGGCATTGCTCAGGGGATATCCATCATGCCGGGTATATCGAGGTCAGGCGCAACAATAGCCTTCGGAATATTCAGAAATCTGGACAGGGAAACAGCGGCAAGATTTTCCTTCCTGCTCTCGATCCCGGCAATAATTGGAGCAGTGATATTTGAATCACGTCACATTGGATCCATACCATCGGATGACTTAATTCCCTATGTGGCCGGCGCCGCTGCCGCTGTCTTAACCGGATTTTTGTCACTGAAGCTTCTCTTTCTGATAATCAAGAAAAAAAGGGGGCTTGGCATCTTCGCTTACTACTGCTGGTTTGTGGGCATCGCCACTCTCATTGCTAATGCACTCTGATTAGGGTTTTAACGTTCTAATGTTGTAACTACTCAGCCACCGATTCACACAGATAAGGCAGATAAGTTTAAATACAAAGGAATCACGTGACTATACAGGTGGGTAGGCTGAAGGCGGTTAGTCTCTTAATTGTAAGGTTCTTGCAGAAATGGCAAAAGAATTTAAAACGATCACGAAAGTCCGAAAATTACTAAAACACGAAATAACTGTGTGGAGACAGGAAATAGAGAAAATACCGGTGACGATCCGCGTAGATCTGTGGCGAGATAATTACAAAAGTGACTACTCAGCCTACAACAGTTTCAGCCTAAACAACCTAAAGTCATGAAAGAAGAAATACAGGAATCAAAAAGGGGCAGAGAGATTTTAGGGGTGGTATTCCTCGCTCTTGCCATCTTCCTTTCATTGTGCTTCATTTCCTACAATTCCGCAGATCCCTCCTTTACGCACTATGCGACAAACAAGGGCGGGGTTCACAATCTTTGCGGTTCTGTTGGTTCATACACCTCCAATATCCTTATGAACTTCCTTGGGATAGGCGCCTTCTGGCTGCCGGTTATTTTTATAATTATATCATTCGGATTTTTTTTGAACAAGGTTTTCAGGCTCGGACCCGTTGTAATTGCCGGTTTCATCGGTCTTATATTTTCTACTTCTGTGCTCTCTTCAATGAAACAGGACACTGTTCAACTGTTTGGAACAAAACTTGAGTCGGGGGGGGTTCTCGGAACAGTTTTTTCAGCATTCTTGAGTTCTTATCTGAACCATGTTGGGGCATATATACTTCTCATTCTCATCCTTATCGTATCCCTTATGATTACGATTAATTTATCGTTAATAACTATTATTAGTATTGCGGCAAAATCGGTAAGCAGGACATTTATCTGGTTGAAGACCTTCTTTGTAATAAGAACTGAACGGATAAAAAGACAACGGAAGATATCCGGAGAGAAAAAGAAAAGAATGGCGAAAACCAACCCTGTTATAATGCCTGTTGAGAGGGCGCGCACAAAAAGGATGGAACAGGTGCCATTTGAATTCCCCCCCCAGAAAAACTTTTTCCAACTGCCTCCACTATCACTGCTTGATGACGCAAAACGCAAGGACATAAGGATTAAGAGAGAAAGTCTCATCATGAACTCGAGGATACTGGAAAAGAAGCTATCCGATTTTAGCGTTGAAGCGAAGGTATTGGAAGTAAAGCCGGGCCCGGTAATAACCATGTATGAAATTGAGCTGGCGCCGGGCGTTAAGATAAACAAGGTAACCAACCTCTCCGATGACCTTGCCCTGGCCCTTAAAGCGCCCAGTGTGAGGATCGTCGCCCCCGTGCCAGGGAAGGCGGTGATCGGCATCGAGATACCGAACCATGAGAGAGAAGCGGTGCACCTGAAAGATGTTCTTGATAATGACGATTTCACCGAATCTAAGCGCAGGCTCTCCATTGGTCTGGGAGAGGACATCCTTGGGAAACCCGTTATAACAGACCTTGCCAATATGCCCCATCTCCTTGTCGCCGGCACTACCGGTTCGGGAAAGAGCGTCTTTCTTAATGCAATAATATGTAGTTTACTCTTCAAGGCGATGCCGGATGAAATAAAATTTCTTATGATAGATCCCAAGAGATTGGAACTCTCCGGTTATGAGGGCATACCGCACCTCATCCATCCGGTGGTGGTAAATCCCAAAAAGGCCTCTTCCGTGCTCAGGTGGGCGGTTGAAGAGAT
>JAUWNZ010000103.1 GCA_030612385.1 Pseudomonadota bacterium
GTGTAAAAAGAGGTTTAGGTTTGTTAGACTTAAGCGGCCTTTTGCGTTTGTCGGGCCTTGTCCTGACGACATCCACACCATCCGTAGTTTTTAGGAAAGTCTGACTTAATAAGTGATACGATAACTAAAGGCCATGGGCGGGAAGATAGCTCATGGCCTTTTTATTTTGTAGTTATGATGGAGGCGGCAAAAATGGAATTGGAGAAAGGAAGAGTTTTTATATTCGATACGACCCTCAGAGACGGGGAGCAGTCGCCTGGCTTCAGTATGAACCTGAATGAAAAACTGAGATTTGCGAGGCAGTTGGAGAAGCTTGGGGTGGATATTATTGAGGCCGGATTCCCTGTTGCATCAGATGGGGACTTTGCCTCGGTTCAGCAAATTGCCGGGGAGATCAGAGGCGCTCAGATTGCAGCGCTTGCCAGAACAAATCTTGCGGATATCGACCGGGCATGGGAAGCGATTAAAGATGCTGCCAACCCAAGGATTCACACATTTATATCTTCATCCGACATACACCTTGAGCTCCAGTTGAAAAAAACAAGATCCCAGGTTTTAAAGGAGGCCTGTGCCGCTGTGGAACATGCCCGCAACTACACAAAAAACGTGGAGTTCTCACCCATGGATGCGACAAGAACGGACAGAAGCTACCTCTGTGAAATTGTAGAAGCCGTTATAGGCGCGGGGGCATCTACCGTCAATATACCTGACACCGTTGGATACGCAGTGCCTGACGAATTCGGTGAATTAATAGGATATCTCTTCGAAAACGTAAAAAACATCGATGATGCGATCATATCGGTTCACTGCCATGATGATCTCGGCATGGCGGTTGCGAATTCTCTGTCCGGTCTAAGGCATGGGGCAAGACAGGTAGAGTGCGCCATAAACGGCATAGGTGAGAGGGCGGGAAACACCTCTCTGGAAGAGATTGTAATGGCTCTGGAGACGAGAAAAGACATCCTGAAATTACACACAAATATCAAAACGAAGCATATCTATCATACATCCAGGCTGTTAATAGATATAACGGGTATACCTGTTCAGCCTAACAAGGCGATTGTGGGGACGAATGCATTTGCGCATGAGTCTGGCATCCATCAAGATGGCCTTATAAAGGATAAGACAACCTATGAGATTATGACACCACGGTCGGTCGGGGTATCTGAAACAAATATTGTGCTGGGAAAACACTCGGGGCGTCACGCGGTGAAGGAACACATTAAAAATATGGGGTACAGCCTCACCGATGAAGATATCGGCAAGGTGTTCAAGCGATTCAAAGAACTTGCGGATGTCAAAAAAGAAATATTTGATGAGGATATCGAGGCCATAATTTCCGACGATATATTCAGAATACCTGATAAGTATAAGTTGCTTTACCTCAACGTTGTCAGCGGCAATGCGGCAATACCTACCGCAACCGTCCGGATGGAGGTGGACGGAGAGGTGGCTCAGGACGCAAATTTTGGGGTCGGTCCTGTCGATGCCACCTTTGCCACAATCAAAAAGATCACAAAGACAGGGCATCACCTCCTCAAATATGCGGTTAACGCAATAACAGGAGGAACAGATGCGCAGGGAGTTGTTACTGTTCAACTCAAATACAATGAACATACTGTTGTGGGACGCGGCGCAGATCCCGACGTCCTTGTGGCATCGGCAAAGGCCTATATAAATGCCTTAAACAGACTTGAGTCTCTGAAAGCAGACCGAAAAGGATGAACATCGAACATCGAACGTCCAACATCGAATGTTGAATGGGAAAAGACAAAGAAAAGATAAAGAAACAGAGATAGCTGCTCACTGTTTGTTCGGTATTGGGTGTTGGTTTTTTATTCGACGTTCGATGTTCAATGTTCGATGTTAGACGTTCATCTTTTCTCGTTCCCAGGCAAATTTTATTGAGAAGTTACCGCGAACCCCAACAAAAGCCTTTCAGCTTTCAGCTTTGAACTCTTCCTGCTTGTCCGGGTCAGGATTCCGGTGCCGCACATTTTTTCCTGTAACCATGTAGATCACCATATCAGCGATGCTCGTTGCGTGATCCGAAATCCTTTCCAGGTTCTTGGACACCTGTGTGATCAGAAGCGCCCTGTGAATAGTCCTCGGATCTTCTATCATAAAAGTCAGGAGTTCCCTGAATATCTGCTCATTGAGGTTGTCCACCGTCTCATCTTCCCTTCTCACCTTATCGGCCAGGTCGCTATCCTCCTTCACGAAGGCATCGAGGCTTTGTCTTATCATATCTCGCGAAATATCCGCCATCCTGGGAAGATCGATATAGGGTTTCAGTCGAGGTTCTTCGTTCAGTACCACCGCCCTTTTTGCAATATTGACCGCCATATCGCCGATTCTCTCTAAGTGGCCATTGATCTTGATGGCGGTAGTGATAAATCTCAAGTCCCTCGCGGCAGGTTGTCTCAAGGCCAGAAGACGAACGCATCTCTCCTCAATTTCCCCGTCAAGTTTGTCAATCTTATCATCGCCCGAGATGACCTCGTTCGCCAGGTCTGAATCTCTTTCGAGAAGAGATCTCATGGCATCCAGTATAGCCTTTTCGACAAGGGCTCCGAGATAGAGGAGGTTTTCTTTGACCTCCTGCAGTTCCCTCTCGTAATGTACGCTGGTATGCGCTTTTTCCTTCATCTTTCTGTTCTCCTGAATATCGGGCCGATGGGGCATCTGCCCCTACAGACCATATTGTAGCGCCCGTTCCCCCGAACGGGCAGGAATGCTGCAGGGCCGTCAACCAAATCTCCCCGTAATATAGTCCTCCGTCTGCCTGACATCCGGCGTGGTGAAGATCTTTTCCGTCGGGTTGTATTCTATGAGCTTCCCAAGATAGAAAAATCCGGTATAGTTTGAAATCCGCGCGGCCTGCTGCATGTTGTGGGTTACGATAATAATCGTGTATCTCTTCTTCAAATCCTCGATCAGTTCCTCGATCTTTGCGGTTGAGATCGGATCCAGCGCCGATGTAGGCTCATCCATCAGGAGAACATCGGGCTTCATGGCCAGCGCCCTGGCAATACAGACTCTCTGCTGCTGCCCGCCGGAGAGCATCATGGCGGATTGACCAAGAATATCCTTCGCCTCATCCCACAGAGAGGCTTGCCTTAGGCTCTGTTCCACCAGGGCCTCCAGATCGCTTTTCTTTCTCACACCCACAAGCCTCGGCCCATAGGTAATATTGTTAAAGATCGATTTAGGAAAGGGATTCGGCTTTTGAAAGACCATCCCGATCCTTCTTCTGATCTCAACAGGATCAATGTCCTGATCATAAATATTTTTGCCTTCAAATACAACTTCACCCTCTACCCTGGATCCGTCGATGAGGTCGTTCATCCTGTTCAGCAGCCTCAACAGGGTCGATTTGCCGCAGCCGGATGGGCCAATCAGGGCGGTGACCCTGTTTTTTTCAAAGTCCATGCTGATATCTGTGAGCGCCCTGAATTTCCCATAGTAAAAATCAACATTCCTGACCTTTATTATACAATTATCCTGAATTGTTACCATCTTCTATTCCTTCTTATATAACTCCTGATGATTATTGCAATCAAATCAATCCCCAGGACCAGCGCTACAAGCATCAAAGCCGTTCCGTACTGAATCGGCCTGGTCTCTTCAATATGGGTGCCGGCCGTTGCAAGCACGTAGATGTGATAAGGAAGCGCCATAACCTCATCAAAGATAGAAGCGGGAAGTTTTGACGTATAGAAGGCCGCCGCCGTAAACATGATAGGGGCTGTTTCACCTGCCGCTCGCCCAATGCCAAGGATTGAACCTGTCATTATCCCAGGCAGTGCATTCGGCAGGACAATTCTATAAATCGTCTGCCATTTGGCGACACCGAGGGCCAGAGATGCCTCCCTGAATGTCTGCGGCACCGCCTTGAGCGCCTCTTCGGAGGCGCCGATAATCGTAGGCAAAATCAAAAACCCCAGAGTTAACGCCCCTGAGAGGATACAGGAACCAAACTGGAGAAACACGACAAAAAGCCCAAGACCGAAGAGACCGAAAACTATGGAAGGAACCCCGGCAAGACAATTCACACCGACCCGGATAATCCTCACCACGAGTCCCTGCTTCGCGTACTCGTTGAGGTATATTGCCGATATAACCCCAAGAGGCAGCGCAATGATAATGGCCCCCGATGTCAGATACACGGTGCCCAGGATGGCCGGCATAATGCCCCCTTTTGTCATGGCATCTCTCGGCGGAAGGGTAAGAAAATCCCAGCTTATGACGCTTATTCCATTAACAAATATGTAAAAAAGGATAGCCACAACGGCCGTTGTTATAGTGAGAGCAGACAGCCTGACAGCGCCGAAAAAGAGATTCTGCTTTATATATCGCCACTTCATAGTGTTGCGGAGCCTACCTCTTTGAATTTATTCGAGATATAATCTGCAATCAGATTAAAAAAGAAAGTCAGAAGAAAGAGGACAACGCCTGTGGCAAAGAGGGCATGGTAGTGATCGCCTCCAAAAGGGGCCTCGCCCATCTCCGCGGCGATGCTTGCCGGCATGGGTCTTACAGAATCGAATATGCTTTCCGGTATGGCGGCGGCGCCGCCGGCCACCATGAGAACAACCATTGTCTCGCCGATAACCCTCGCCATACCAAGTATCACCGCCGTTGAGATGCCGGAAAGCGCCGCAGGGACAATAACCTTAATAATGGTCTCAAACCTGGTTGCGCCAAGGGCATAGGAGGCCTCTTTAAACTCCTGAGGTACCGAATAAAGTGCATCCTCCGAGATACTCGTAATGGTTGGTATGGCCATAATTGCAAGTACAATGGACACATTTACTATATTGAGACCTGTCGGCAGATTAAACGCCTCCTGAATCCACGGGGCAAGGACGACCATCCCCAAAAATCCGAGCACAACGGAGGGAAGGCCGGAGACGAGCTCTATAACCGGTTTGAGGATCTCTTTTACAAGCGGACGGGCGATCTCAGCAATATAGATTGCCGAGAGGACACCAAGAGGAACTGCAATTAATGACGCAAAAAAGGTGACAACAAAGGATCCGACAATAAGAGACCATATACCGAAATCCGGTGGATCGGAAGTGGGATACCACTCCGTCCCAAAGATAAAATCGATGGTTGAGACCACCTTGAGTATGGGCAGACCTTCTTTGAAGAGAAAGAAGACTATAAGCCCCAGGATAAGTATGGAAACCGACGCAAAAAAAAGAAAAATATTCTTTATGACTGTTTCTTTAAGCTTTCTGGACATGTAACTATTCAGCCACCGATCTACGCGGATTATCACCGGTATTTTTCTCCTGTTTCCTGT
>JAUWNZ010000163.1 GCA_030612385.1 Pseudomonadota bacterium
GTCTATTGTCTTGATGCCTGAAGAGCAGACCTTATTGACGGTGATGGTGGGAACCCAGTCGGGAACTCCCGCCAGAATGGCCGCCTGCCTGCCGGGCACCTGCCCGCAACCTGCCGGAACCACCTGTCCCATGAAGACATAGTCTATATCTTCCGGACTGACCTTGCCACCTGTTCGCTCTAAGACTTCCTTTATTGCCAGCGCCCCTAACTCCACGGCGGTAAGACCTTTCAAGGCGCCTCCGGACCTGCCGTAGGGTGTTCTGCATGCCTCGACAATTACTACTTCCCTGAAGTCTTTGATCTTATTTTTTATCTTCCTTCCCATGGTTGAGAAATCCGGTTTTCTTTCACCGAATTTCGTGACCGGTTTGCCGGCATAAATATCAGACCGCTTTTTCTCCAACTTCCGTGGCGCTTTTTCCATATCCATCCTCCCTGTTTGTGTGATTTTAGTGTCTCAACCCTGGTTTCCCTTTTGAGAAGAAAATTTTTACCTGTGGACTTCATTCACAAATTTTACCCTTCGTGGAACTTTGTAGGATGACAAATATTTTCTGCAATGACCTATGATTTCCATTGCATCGGCCACCGCACCCTTATTTTTTACGACAAGGGCATTAACGATTTCTCCCCTTGTCAGGTTGGGTTTGCCCAGTACCATCGAAGATTTGACAGCAGGATGCATGTTCAGGACAGCCTCAATCTCCATAGGACAGATGTTAAATCCGCTGGCAATAATAATCTTCTTTTTCCGGCCGGTCAGGAAGAGGTAGCCATCCTCGTCCATCCTGCCGAGGTCACCGGTGTAAAGCCGGCCGTTTTTGATCACGCGAGCGGTTTCCTCTTCATTTTTGTAATAGCCCTTCATAATGTTTGCGCCTCTGACAACAACTTCTCCTGTCTTGCCTGTCTGCGCTTCGATACCCTCGTCATCGAGGACTTTTAATTCTACCCCGTCTATGGCGACACCCACCGATCCGAGTTTCTGCGCCATATTGGTTTTACTGAATGTACACCCTGGAGATGCCTCAGTAAGACCGTATCCCTCCATTAGTTTGATGTGGAACTTTTCCTGGAATTTTTGGATATATTCAGGCGGCATTGACGCGCCTCCGATAACGCAGATTTTCAAGGAACTTAGATCATAATTTCCTGCGCTATCATGGGAGAGCATATCGAGAAAGAGTTTGGGGACGGCCGCAACGTATGTAATTTTGTCTCTCTCTATGGCGCTGAAAAGACCGTCGATCGTGAATTGGTCCATCATTACCGAGACGGCCCCGGTCTTTATAACGCTCAACATATTGCATGCGGCGCCCATGGAGTGAAAAAGCGGAATGATGCAGGCCCCTCGATCGTTTTCGGCGCAGTTCCACATTTGAAGAAAATCGCACTGGGTCAGAAGGTTATTATGGGTGAGGACAACGCCATGTGTGCCCGTATGGCCTGCGGTGTACATTATTACGGCAGGATCACCCCCCTCAATCTCCGGCATCTCAAACTCAAAGGGTCCCGCTTCAACCGCTTCCCTGAAAGAAGAAGGGGCGTCAGGGCCGGCGGTCACAATTAGATGTGTGCAAAGAGGAAGCTCTTCTCTAACTTTGTCGAATCTCTCAACTGAGGAACTATTTGTTATTAGTGCCTTTGAATCGCTGTTCTTCAGGAAATAGCTGAGTTCGTAGGGTGTTGACATAATGTTGAGCGTGACGGCAGCCGCCCCGATTTTCTGGATGGCAAAATATGAAATGACAAATTCAGGTACGTTGGGCAGCATTACCGCGATATTGTCCCCCTTCCGCAGGCCCAGAGATCTTAATCTGTTTCCAAGAGAATTGACGCGCCTGTTGAGTTCTCTGAAGGTTAGTTCCCTGTCCTCATGTATGAAACATATATTACCTCCATATCGATCACAGACGTCTTCCAGCATTTTCCCCAAGTTCATATTGTCTCCTCTAATTCTTAGCTTTATCAAACATCTCTCATAGCACAAAAGATAGAATTCTTTCAATAAAAATGTGTGACAACCTTTGTTATGTCTTCTTGACATTTGTCGTATCAGCATACTATATTGCCTGCCATGCGGCGCGATAAGAGTTTTCTGGGTAACTTCTCAATAAAGTTGGGTAAAATCAAAAACTGTTGAAATTAGAAATTAGAAATTGGAAATTTGGCCTTCATGTTTTGGTATTGTCAACTCGTAAGTCTATGTGCTCCTATCTACCGTGCCGGCACAGGCAGGCGCACGCAGGCAGGTTTTCCTAATTTCTAATTTCGAGTTTCAAGCAGTGAACGTCCACGATTTATAGACTTACCCTAATTTATTGAGAAGTTACAGGTCTCAAGAATTTTCTGGAGGGATTATGGCCATAATTATCGACGGAAAGAAGATAGCGCAGGATATCAGAATGGAGATCAGGGACAAGGCACTTGAACTGAAGGCAAAAACCGAAATAGTTCCGGGACTTGCCGTTATCCTTGTTGGAGAGGATCCCGCATCAAAGATATACGTTGGGAGAAAAGAGGATGCATGTAAAGATGCCGGTTTTGTCTCCAGGGAATACAGGCTGCCCGCGGATGTGTATGAAAGCGAGTTGACGGATATCATCGGTGATCTGAACCTTGATAACGGGATACATGGCATTCTGGTTCAACTTCCCCTTCCCGGACATATAAACCCGGATACGATTATAGAGGCTATTGATCCCAGGAAGGATGTCGACGGTTTCCATCCATACAATATCGGGCGTCTCTTCTATGGCAATCCATACCACAGGGCCTGCACCCCGATGGGGATTCTGGAGCTTCTCGATCGCAGCGGGGTGGAGATAGAGGGGAAAGAGGCCGTCATTGTGGGCAGGAGTAATATTGTGGGGAAACCCCTTGCCCTCATGTTACTTGCGAGGCATGCCACCGTCACTGTCTGTCATACGAGGACAAAGAACCTTGCCGAAGTTACAGGCAGGGCGGAACTCCTTATTTCCGCCGCCGGCAGGCCTGAAATGATAACAGGAGATATGGTGAGGGATGGGGCGGTGGTTATCGATGTCGGCATGAACAGACTTGGCAGCGGAAAGCTTGTGGGAGATGTCGCTTTTCATGAGGTGTCTGAGATAGCGTCTTACATAACGCCTGTCCCTGGAGGAGTTGGTCCGATGACAATAGCGATGCTCCTGAAGAATACTCTGAATGCAGCGCATCTGATCGCTACCCAGGGATGTAACTGTTCACCTCAGAGATGACAAAACAGTTAAACAGGATTACGTAAGCGGTCATCTATGGGTTCCAGGTTCACGGCTTTAAACCTTTGAACCTCCTTAAAGCAGCAAAGACAAAGATAGTGATAACATTTAAAAGTTAAACAAATTAAGAAGGGAAATGACATGATTTCATCTTCTGATACGAAAAACTTAAAATTAGAGCGAAACGACTCTAACTCCTGGCTTGCAAGAATAGTTTTTCTGTGTTCTCTGCGGTGAACGCTTGCCCCGGGATAGGATTTTCATGCTTCGTTCACAGGCCATGAGGGGTTACAGGTACGGTTAAATTGTGAAAATAGCGCTTGTATGCCGGGAATATTCTCTAAAGAAGGGAGGGCTGGAAAGATACACTGTCTTTTTGAGCCGTGAGCTGCTCCGCGCAGGTCATGAGGTTCATATTTTCGCCAACACCTGGCAACCTGAGCAGGGTATCGTGTTCCATCATGTTCCGATGTTTCGCCTGTCTTCCCCCGGGAAGAATCTCTCCTTTGCCTATTTTTCTAATCGAGAGCTATCGAAAGAGAAATTCAGCGTTATTCACAGTATGGAGAGGATATTTTATCAAGACATATTTAGAGTTTCAGACGGTATAAATCCTGTTCAACTATTGCAGAGGTATCCGAAACCGCTGGTTCGAAGATTT
>JAUWNZ010000032.1 GCA_030612385.1 Pseudomonadota bacterium
GCTATATACGTCTCCGAGATCCAGGGGATTTGCCATTCGAATCACACCGGCCCGGCGCTGGTTTTCCATCTTATTCAGGAATTGCTGTGGCAACTCCGGACATTCGAAACCGTATCTCTCGCAGAGATCTCCCAGAATAACAGCATAGCCACCGGATGGAGATATGGCCACCAACCTGTTTCCTTTCAAGGGTGGAAGGCTGAGGGCCTTGGCACATACGGTCATATCATGAATGTCCTCAACACGAACGATATCCGCCTGTTTCAAGGCGCCCTCCACAATACGATCATTATTGGAAAGTGCGGCAGTATGGGATTTTGCGATCGATGATGATGTTTGTCCTACATTGGATTTAAAGATAACAATCGGCTTTTTTGATTCTCCTGCCAGTCTCATAAGTTCCCTGCCATCATCGATACTTTCCAGGCATAGGTGTATCTGTTCGGTGTCATCGTCATCTATCAGGTATCGCAAAAGGTCGATTTCATCAATATCAAGCTTGTTGCCGATGCTGATAACCTTTGAGAAACCAATATGTTCCTCTGAAAAAACGTATGCGGATTGTGATGTTACTCCTCCACTTTGCGAGATCACGCTTACTTTTCCCGTTTTAAATGATTGTGGTTTCAAGGGATTGAATGGCGTGCATAAAGAAGAGTTGGTGCATATGATGCCAATACAGTTAGGGCCCATGAATCTGATTCCATATTGTCTCGCTACAGCCTGGACATCCTGTTCCGCCTGATTATCTATATCGTTGAATTCACTGAAACCGCCTGAAGAGATAATGACGTTACGAATCCCTTTCTTACCGCAGGCCCTCATTGAATCAGAAACAAACTTTGCAGGGACGAGGATTACGGCAAGGTCGATGCCACGTGGCAAAGACTCAGTATCGGTAATAATTTCAATGCCATAGACGTTTCCAGCTATCCTGCCCACGGGATAGATCTTTCCCTTGAATCCCGCCGACTGACAGTTAAAGATAATGTTTTTCCCAAGATTTCCCGGACTGTCCGCCACCCCAAAAACTACAATGCTTCCCGGATAAAAAAATTGTCTCATTTCGGTTCTTTTCCTCTCCTCTCATTTTTCATGGTCCGTTCACCGCAGAGAACGCAGAGCTCGCTGAGAAACTATTGTATCAGCTCAATAAATAGGGGGATTACATTTTTAAAATGTTGGTTTCGATCCACAACCACTCTTACATATCATTGTAGGGTTGGGTTTTATACTCCATCGGAGATGGTGGCATATAAAACGTCACCCTACATCCCCGGGCTAACCCTTATTTATTGAGCTGATACGAAACGATTTTAGCTCTTGGCTTACTTGAATACTTTCTCTGCGCTCTCTGCGAACTCTGCGGTGAACGGTTACGTTTTTCATATCAAAGAAAGGCTGTCCGCCACTGCAAGACCCGATAGTGTGGGGCGCAGACAGCCATTTTGAATGGCAACCAGGCCTTCTTCCTGAAGTCTTTTCAGTACCTTTTCCTTTTGAGCGATAAGATCACAGTTATATCGTCCGGCAAATTTACTGATGTTGATGCCCCTCTTCGTGCGGAGACCGAGGTACAGAGCCTCTAATTGCAGTTGCTCCATCGTCAGGGATTCCATCTCTTGAACGGGTTGTTTTCCTGCCTCAATCTCTGTGATGTATTTCTCAAGCGATCTGTAATTCCACCAGCGTTGACCCTTTACAAAAGAATGCGCGCCAGGGCCGAGACCAAGGTAGGGCGTATGGTTCCAGTACTTCTGATTATGCCGGGAGAAGAATCTCATGTCTCTGGAAAAATTTGATACCTCATAGTGGATGTATCCGGCATCCTTGAGGATGTCGGCTGTCTTCATAAAAAAGTCGTATTGCAGATCATCTCCGGGAAGAGAAAAATCTCCTTTTTGGCGTCTTATCCCCAGTGAAGTATCTGCGTCAAGGGTCAACTGATAACAGGACAGATGTTCCGGGTGGAAGGAGACGGCCACGGACAGAGTATCCAGCCATGATGCCATGTCCTGTCCCGGCACGCCGTAGATCAGGTCAAGTCCTATATTGTCAAATCCGGCGTTGCGTGCGGCTTCTATGGCATAGATTGCCTGTTCTGCCGTGTGTCTCCGTTCGAGAAATGCAAGTATCTGACGGTCGAAGGATTGAATACCGATATTGAGGCGATTTACACCCATATCCTGCAGCGCCTTGAGAAAGGAGATGTCCAGGTCTGCCGGATTGGCCTCGATGGTGATCTCGGTGTTGGGCGGCAGGACAAAGCTTTTCTCTATCTTTTGAAATATATCCCGCAATTGCTGTACGTGAAGGAGTGAGGGAGTTCCTCCCCCGATATAGACGGTGTCAAAGATGCTGAATTTCCGGCTGTACATGTCCATTTCTTTCATGAGCGCCGCTAAGAAAGCGGGGATACGAAAAAGAGATGTTACAGAGTAGAAATTACAGTAACCGCATCTGGTACGGCAAAAAGGAATGTGAATGTAAAGTCCGGCCACATCCGGCGTGGCAGAATCTTTCATAACTTTTCCTTCTTGTAACTATTCAGCCACCGATCTACGCGGATTATCACTGATATTTTTTCTCCTATTTCCTGTCTCCACGCAGTTATTTCGTAATTTTCAAACTTTCGTGATCGTTTTAAATTCTTTTGCCGTTCGACTGAGCTCACGCCGAAGCCATTTCTGCAAGAACCTTACAATTAAGAGACTAACAGCCTTCAGCCTATCTACCTTGAATAGTCACGTGATTTCTTTGTATTTAAACCTATCTGCGTTCATCTGTGTGAATCTGTGGCTGAGTAGTTTTCCTCTTTAATTATGACCTGTTTTAAGCACTGCAAGAAAAGCGCTCTGGGGAATGGATACCGATCCAACCATCTTCATCCTTTTTTTGCCCTTTTTCTGTTTCTCTAAGAGTTTTCGTTTACGGGTGATGTCGCCGCCGTAGCATTTCGCGGTTACATCCTTGCGGAAGGGCGGGATGGTGGTTCGCGAAATTATTTCCCGGCCGATGGCGCCCTGGATGGCGATCTTAAACATCTGTCTGGGGATCTCCTCCTTTAATCTTTCACAGGACATAATGCCGCGCGCGCGCGCGCCGTCCCTGTGTACGATCTGCGACAGGGCATCCACCTTCTCGCCATTGACAAGGATGTCCAGCAGGGCAAGAGCGCTTTCCCTGTAGTCGATGACATCGTAATCGAACGAGCCATATCCCTGTGTTATTGTTTTGAAACGATCGTAAAAGTCATAGATAACTTCGGCGAGAGGTATCTCAGAGGTAAATTCAACACGGCCTGGGCTCGTGTAATTGAGTGTTGAATTGACACCCCGCTTTTCCTTGCAAAGCTTTATGACCGAGCCAAGACCCCTTTCCGGCATCATCATGGTGGCCCGGATATATGGTTCCTCTGTTTTTATTATTGAAGCCGGATCGGGATAATCAGCAGGGTTGTCTATATCCAGGACCCTGCCATCCGTGAATGTAAATCGATAGCGAACACTGGGCACCGATAGAATGAGGGAAAGGTCATATTCTCTCTCCAGCCTCTCCTGCACCACATCAAGATGGAGGAGACCGAGAAATCCACATCGAAAGCCCTGTCCAAGAGCGACAGAAGAGTCCTTTTGATAAACAAAGGAGGCATCATTGAGTGTGTATTTTTCCACTGCAACTGACAGGTCTTCATAGTCATCCGAGGCTATGGGATATATCGAGGCAAATACGACCGGTTTGACCTCCTTGAAACCTGGAAGGGGAACATCACACGGCTTTGTGTCATGGGTTATGGTATCTCCATTGTGTATATCCGAGACCGTTTTGACACCGGCGATAATATATCCCACCTCACCAGCGGAAAGCTTCCCCGTTTTTTTCCTGAAGAGCGAAAAAATCCCTACCTCTTCGACTTTATAAACTGCGTTGTTCGACATAAATCGAATGGAATCGCCCTTTTTAACTGTTCCGTCAAAGAGACGGCAATGGATCACGGTGCCGCGAAAGGGGTCATACTGAGCGTCAAAGATAAGGGCTGTCAGCGGCGCCCCGGGATCGCCCTTCGGAGGCGGAATTCTCTGCACAACCGCCTCCAGAATGTCTTCGATGCCGATCCCATCTTTGGCTGAACATTTCAGGTGGCCGGAAGGATCCAGTCCCAACTCGGAGTCTATCTGCTCAATAACCCGTTCCACATCTGCCGAGGGAAGATCAATCTTGTTAATGACGGGAATAATTTCCAGGTCATTTTCCATGGCGAGATAGAGGTTAGCGATAGTCTGAGCCTGCACGCCCTGGGAGGCGTCGATCAAAAGGAGAACACCTTCGCAGGAAGAGAGGGAACGTGAAACCTCATAAGAGAAGTCGACATGCCCCGGAGTATCGATCAGATTGAGGATATAATCCTTTCCATCCCTGGCGCGGTAGGGAAGGGCGATCGCCTGGCTCTTTATGGTTATCCCCCGCTCACGCTCAATATCCATATTATCCAGGATCTGATCTTTGAAATCCCGGTCGTCAATGATGCCGGTGTGCTGGATCAGCCGATCGGCAAGAGTGGATTTGCCGTGATCAATGTGGGCAATCACGCTGAAATTGCGTATATTTTTCATAATAACTCACGTAAGCATTCGAGGAACGCTGAAATTCGAAATTGGAAATTAGAAATTTGGCCTTCATGCTTTTATGAGTTCAGGGGTTAAAACCTCTGAACCCTTGAACTCGTTTCATCTCCCCAAATTTCCAATTTCAAGCAATAAAAGCCTTCCTGTATTTCAGGAAGGCTTTTATACAAAGGCCTGATTCAGCTTCTTTCTACTTTAATTTGCCAAGCAGAACCTCAGAGACTTCTTTAACTCCCGGCAGGCCGTCCACTCCAATAACATTAATTTCATCCTTTGCTTTAAAGAAGTTGATCGCTGCCACCGTTCCCGTCTCTGTATCGTAGTAGATGTTGTGTCTCTTGTCTATAGCGGTCTCATCCTGATCATCATCACGGGCTGTAAGCTCTCCACCGCACACCCGGCATACAGGCTTCCCGTCCTTTTCAGCCGGCTTGATCGCATCTATATAAATATTATTCGGATGATTATTGTCATTACTGCAGAGTCTTCTCCCCATGATGCGATTCTTTGAGGTTTTCCTGTCCAGAAGGATTTCTATCACATAGTCCAACTTCATGTTTTCCTGTTGCATAGCTTCATACATGGCCTGGGCCTGGGTGAGATTTCTCGGAAAACCATCGAGAAGCCAGCCATCTTTGCAGTCATCCTCTTTGAGACGATTCAGGATCATGGGAATAGTGACATCATCGGGAACCAGTTCTCCCCTGTCGATATATTCCTTTGCCTTAGCTCCCAATTCAGTTCCCTGCGAGATGTTTTGTCTGAAGATAACCCCTGTCTCTATGTGGGGCGTCCGGTATTTTTTCTGAACAATAGCGCCCTGTGTGCCTTTACCGCTTCCATTAGGTCCAAAAATAAGAATGTTCATGTCTAAGATCTCCTTTCAAATGATTCTTCAATAGCCAATGCAGATTCCTTATAAGGGATTATGATTTTTTTATCAACTCTTTTATGCCGCTCTTTCCGAATGTTACCGCCTTATTGGAACACCATGGCCAGCCATAGCTATTATCAAGTTTAAACGACAGGTTGTTTTCATAATCGCTTTTCTTTTTAAGTTGACACTAACGAGTGATTAATTATATACTTATATTTAAGGTGAATTCTAATATTACTTGAAGAGGATCTGAGTTATGTATGCGGTTGTAAAAACGGGTGGTAAACAGTGTAGGGTTTCAGAAGGTGATACTCTAAATATCGAGAAAGTGGAAGGTGATAAAGGATCTGAGGTGGTTTTCGATGAAGTGCTGATGGTTTCTATGGACGGTGACATTAAGGTTGGCACTCCATATGTTATGGGAGCCAGAGTTGTCGGTGAGATTACAGCTCAGAAACGGGGGCCCAAGATTATGGTATTCAGGATGAAGAGAAGAAAAGGATATCATAAAAAGACGGGGCACCGTCAAGAGTTGACGAGTGTGAAAATAAAGGAAATTTTCATTTGAGCGGAGGGGGAAATGGCGCATAAAAAGGGGCAGGGAAGCTCCCGTAATGGAAGGGATAGTAACGCTCAGAGGCGTGGCGTGAAGGTGTTCGGCGGGCAGAAAGTCAGCGCTGGATCCATTATAATTCGACAACTGGGCACAAGGATACATCCCGGTAAAAATGTAGGACTTGGAAAAGATTACACCGTTTTTTCAAAGGTTGATGGGATTGTAAAGTTTGAAAGATTTGGTAAAGACAGGAAAAAGGTGAGTGTTTACGCATCCTGAGGTTGTTTTCTTCAAGTTCTGTTATAGCTTCAAAAGGTGTTGCCTGAAGGCTCAATCGCTTTCGTTCAACGCCTTTTTTGTACCGGGTTGACTACTCACGTAGTCAGCCTGCCCACCTGAGCAGTTACGTGCCGGGTTAAGTAATTAAGTATCACAATGCTGATATACATAGTTGCCTTACCCTTACCATAATTTATTCCATGAGATTTATCGATGAAGCAAAAATCTATGTCAACTCCGGCGACGGCGGAAAAGGTTGCGTCAGCTTCAGGAGGGAAAAGCATATTTCCCGTGGAGGACCGAACGGCGGCGACGGCGGAAAAGGCGGAGATGTAGTTGTAATAGCCTCTAAAAGTCATCGCACTTTGCTCGATCTGAAGTTCAGACAACACCATATGGCGAAGCGTGGGGGGCAGGGTGGCAGTAACAATAAAACCGGCAGGAGTTCTCCTGATGTGGAAGTCGTAGTTCCCGTTGGAACCATTGTCAAGGATATTGAAACAGGTGAGGTTCTGGCGGATCTGACAACCGACGGGCAGAGATGTGTGGTAGCAGGAGGAGGAATCGGCGGCAGGGGAAACGCAAGGTTTGCAACATCGACCAATAGAGCGCCCCGTTATGCGCAGGAGGGAGAAAAAGGAGAGGAAAGACATATTGGGCTTGAACTCAAACTTCTTGCAGACGTGGGAATCGTTGGCCTGCCCAATGCTGGAAAATCGACCTTCATTTCAAGGGTCTCAGCCGCCAGGCCCAAGATAGCGGATTATCCCTTCACTACACTGACGCCGAATCTTGGAGTTGTAAGATATGGTGATTTTGATACATTTGTCATTGCGGATATTCCCGGATTGATAAAAGGAGCCCATGAGGGGCAGGGACTGGGAACGAAATTCCTTCGTCATATTGAAAGAACAATGCTCCTTCTTCACCTTATCGATATTTCAATAGATTCCCACAGCAGCAACTGGGAAGACTTTAATTCTATAAATAATGAACTCACTCTTTTTAGCCCTCTTCTGGCAGAAAAACCTCAGATCGTGGCGCTCAATAAGATAGACCTTTCTGTAGCAAGTGATGAGGTGAAAAAGCAGATCAATATCTTCAAAAAACATGGAATAAAACTCTTTCCCGTCTCGGCAGTTACTGGTGAGGGAGTGGATACACTGATAAAGGAGATAGTGAAAACTTTACAGATATTGTAACCGTTTTGGGTTCAGGATAAGAATTGATGTAAGCGTTTACTGAACATTGAAATCAGAAAATAGAAATTGGAAATTTGGCCTCCGATGTAATAAAAGATGAACAGTAATCTTAAGAAAACATGTAAGCCATCTTATGGCGCCAAAGGAGCTTATCGAGTAGATAACCTGTCCCGACAAGATATCCTGGCAAATGTAAAAAGGGTCTTGATCAAAATCGGCACCGGTGTTTTATCCGGTAAGGACGGGCTTGCTCTTAACATAATAGAACAACTTGTCGATGATATAGCGCAACTCACGAAAAGTGGCTATCAGATAGTTATTGTCTCATCAGGGGCTATCGCTTCCGGCATGCACAGGATGGGAGTGAAGGCGTATCGCAATACGCTTATGAAGAGCATACCGCAAAAGCAGGCGGCCGCAGCCGTGGGACAGGGAAGGTTGATGAGGGTCTATTCTAATGCCTTTGGCAAACATGATCTAATAGTAGCTCAGGTTCTTCTGACCATGAGTGACCTGACTGACAGAAAAAGGTTTCTTAATGTTCGCAATACCATTTCAACGCTTATGGAATGGGGGGTTATCCCTATTATCAACGAGAATGACACCGTCTCGGTCGATGAAATAAAATTTGGAGATAATGATAATCTTGCCGCAATGACGGCAAATATCATCGGAGCCCATCTTCTCATAAATTTAACCAACACCAAAGGTCTCTATGATAGAAATCCGACAGGATCAGAGAAGGCCAGACTGATTCCACTGGTGAAAGATATTACGGATGAAATTGAGGCGGCAGCCACTGCGGAATCAGATCCGGTGGGTATGGGTGGTATGAAAAGCAAGGTCATGGCGGCAAAAAAGGTTGCCGCTTTCGGCATTCCATACATCGTAGCCCACGGCAAGACAAAAGGTATACTTCAAGACATATTTGCAGGCAAAGAGACAGGAACCCTCTTTTTGCCGGCAAATGAACACATGAAGAGCAGAAAATACTGGATAGCGTTTACCTTAGAGACAAGAGGTAAACTGTTCATCGATGATGGCGCAAAGAAGGCCATTATTCATCAGGGGAAAAGTCTGCTTCCCTCGGGCATCATTAAGGTAGAAGGAGTCTTTTATGAGGGGGATGCCGTAACCTGTGTGGATATGGAAACGGCAGTCCTGGCGAAGGGTCTGGTAAACTACAGTTCTTCAGATATAGATAAAATAAAGGGCTTGAAAACATCTCAGATCAAACAGATGTTGGGAAACAAGTCCTACGATGAAATCATACACAGGGATAATATGGTAGTGTCAAAAAAGATCAAGGTGTAAAATGAATATAAGTACTCAGGTTCACGGTTCCATGGTTCAAGGTTAGAGGGCGATGGGAATTGAATGTTTTGAAGATGGGGAATGTCCATGTGTGATGTCTAACGATATATTTCATTTCGCAGCCCTGGGAGAAGAGGGAAGGGCGACATGCTTCAAGTTAAACTTCCTGTGTCGAAATTCGGCCTAACGCGGGAATCACTGTTTACACTTTTTATGTTGATTTTTCCTACCTTCATCAGTGAAACCTTCAAGTAATACTTTAACCTTTCCTTATCAAAAAGAGTAACCCTGAACCTGTAACCGTGTACGATATGTTGAATAAAGAGAGATAAGGGAAATGACATGATTTCATCTTCTGATACGAAAAACTTAAAATTAAAGCGAAACGACTCTAACTCCTGGCTTACAAGAATAGTTTCTC
>JAUWNZ010000060.1 GCA_030612385.1 Pseudomonadota bacterium
GTCAATCTCGCTGTGAGTCTGTCTCAGACTAAGGGAAATCCCTCGGTGGCGCTGGTGGACATGAATATGCTGTTCGGGGATATACCTCTCTTTTTAGGGGTCAAGCCGAACTATAACTGGGGTGAAATAATCAAAAATATCGACCGCCTGGATCCTACTTTTTTAATGAGCATTCTGTCAAAACACTCTTCAGGAGTTCATGTCCTGCCATCCCCGGCGTATTTGAATGGCTACCCCGCGGCGACTCCGGAGACCATAGGGCATCTTATTGGTCTGATGCAAAGGATGTTTGATTTTGTGGTTATCGATGGGGGACAATCCATAAATGAAAGCTCTTTAAAAGCTGTTGAAATGTCAAACAACCTTCTGCTTGTATCCCTCTTGAGTCTGACATGCATGTCTAACACCAGCAAGCTCCTGAAGTCCTTAAATGATTCAGGACACCTGCCGAAAGAGAATATCAGGGTCGTAATCAACCGGTATTTAAAAGATTCGGATATTTCTTTGAGTGACGCGGAAAACGCCGTTAAACAAAAGATATTCTGGGCAATACCCAATGACTATAAAACGACAATGTCTGCTATAAACCAGGGGAAGACCCTCTCCGAGATAACGGCGAAATCACCGATAGCCTCGAATTTCAGAGATATGGCTTACTCCCTGGTGCATGAAGAAGAGGAGCAGGAAAAGAAGAAGGAAAAGAAACGGTGGGGCTTTCTGAAACGCGGCAGTTAGTCCGCTGTTCCGCAAAGGCACGAATGGAGGGAGTGGAACGAAAAAGGATTTCACCGCAGAGCCGCAAAGGGCGCAGAGTAAAATATTTCTTTAAATAAAAATATCCTTTATGATGTGCGATAGCAAATCGCAAGATCATGAGCGGAAGCGAATAATAAAGGAACCAATCGTGAATAAGAAGAATGGGCTTGAAAAGTCTCAATCAACGGAAGCGGGAAGGTATATTCCGGAGGAATATTTCGAATTAAAGACCAGGATTCACGATCGCTTGTTGGATCTTATTGATCTTTCCCTCATAGAAACTCTCGACAGCGAGGTCCTTAAGTCAGAGCTCAGGGTTCTTGTAGAAGGAATATTAAAGCGGGAAGAAAATGGTTTTCCTCTCAATTTAATTGAAAAAGAGAGACTTTTTGCGGAAATTTACGATGAAATACATGGACTCGGTCCCCTGGAACCTTTCCTTCAGGACCCCACAATCTCTGATGTTCTGGCCGTTACGTACAGTCAAATTTATGTCGAGCGGTTCGGCAAACTGGAACTGACCGACGCGAGGTTCAAAGACGATGCTCATTTGATGAGAATCATCGATAAGATTGTTTCCGCCGTGGGACGGCGCATCGATGAGTCCTCCCCCATGGTGGACGCCAGGCTTGCCGATGGCTCGAGGGTCAATGCCATCATACCGCCTCTGGCCCTGGACGGCCCCATCCTGTCTATCAGGCGTTTTGCCGTGGATCCCCTGGAGATAGAGGATTTGATTGACTTTAAGACAATAGTCCCTGAAGTCGGCGAGATACTGAGAGGAATTGTAAAAGCTAAACTGAATGTGTTGATTTCCGGAGGCACCGGCAGCGGAAAGACCACGCTGCTGAATGTCCTTTCCCGGTTTATTCCCGAGGAGGAGCGGATTGTTACTATTGAAGATGCCGCGGAACTGCAACTAAAACAGAAGCATCTTGCCAGGTTGGAAACCAGACCTCCAAACATAGAGGGCAAAGGCCAGGTCACGCCGCGGGACCTTGTCAGAAACAGCTTAAGAATGCGTCCCGACCGTATTATTCTGGGGGAGGTCCGCGGACCGGAGGCGTTCGATATGCTTCAGGCCATGAATACCGGACACGAAGGATCCTTGACGACAGTCCATGCCAATTCGCCTCGTGATGGTCTGATGAGGCTGGAAAGCATGGTGGCCATGGCCAACTTTGACATGCCCGGCGATTTTGTGAGGAGATATATCAGCTCTGCCATAGATATTGTCGTCCAGTTGGCCCGCTTGACCGACGGGACAAGAAAACTTACCAGCTTGCAGGAAATCACAGGGATGGAGGGGAATATTATAACACTGCAAGAGATTTTTTCATTCGACCGGAAGTCGGTAGATGGGAAAGGCAACGTAAAAGGAGAGTTTAAATTCCATGGTGTCCGTCCCAGGTTTACCGAGAGATTCGAGGCGGCCGGCATAAAAGTTTCACAACATTTATTTGACCCGGCCAACTCTTTTGAAGTTTAATGAAGTCGTAAAAAGCCTGGATTCCCGATCAAGTCGGGAATGACAAAAGAGGGGTCGGGAATGACAAAAGTAACGCGGGAATGACAAAAGTAACGCGGGAATGACAGACTTTTGAGTAACTTACGCGAAATCGCACTAAAAAAGTAACTCCGTCTGGCGAGCCGCCCGACCTACTTTTTGAGTCAGTCAAAATATGTAGCGGAAGGCTTTAGCCTTCCATTAAAAGAGAATGGAGACCTGAAGGTCTCCGCTACACGGGATTTATGTATACTCTGCACGGTTACAAATTACGCTTTTTAAGATATGTAGCGGAAGGCTTTAGCCTTCCATAAAGGGCGTGAAAGTCGGAGTTAAAGAGTAGTTTTTTTCGTGTGCTTTGTGGTGAAAAAATACGACAGAAAAATCTCGAATTACAATGCCGTAAAACGGTATAGTGGAGCTTTTTACGAAGTCCTCAAATTTGTAATTTGCAAGGAGCAGTAAGATGAATCTCTTTCTGATCGGTGTACTTATATTCGTAATTTCGGTGCTTGTCATAGAGATGATTTTCTATGCGTACAGAACTATGCGCAACCCGAATCGAGGGAGTGTTCGGAAAAGACTCAGGACATTTGCGCCCACAGAAAATGGGGCCGCGCCGGATAGCATTCTGCGAAAAAGAAGGTTGAGTGATATCCCTTTTCTTAATGAGATCCTTTTACGCGTCCCCGGAATTCAATCCCTCGATATGCTGCTGCAACAGGCAAATGTAAAACATACCATCGGCAGTTTTCTTCTGACTGAAGGTATCCTGGCGCTGGCAGGCTATCTAATCTCTTTTATAATAACGGGGAAATTTGTCACTTCCGCGATAATCGCCGCGGCATTGATCGGAGCCCCGTTCTTTTATCTTCGTTTGAAGAAGAAAAAAAGAATGGAAAAATTTGAGAGCCAGTTGCCCGAAGGTCTGGAATTGATTGGGCGCGCGTTGAGGGCGGGACACGCTTTTACAAGCGGCATCAAGCTGGCCGCCGATGAGTTTGGCGACCCTCTCGGCCCTGAATTTGAAAAGACCCTGGATGAAATCAACTTTGGCATTAGCGTTACCGACGCGCTGAAAAACCTTGCCGGGCGAATCGATTGCCCGGACCTGAAATATTTCATCGTTTCTGTCATTTTGCAGCGTGAATCAGGCGGTAATCTTGCTGAAATCATAGAGAGCATAGCTCATCTTATTCGTGAAAGATTCAAGTTTCGGGGCAAGATTCGAGTCTTGTCTGCCGAGGGAAAATTAACGGCTGTCATCCTTGTTGCCCTGCCTTTTTTTGTTCTAATTGCTCTTTATTTCACAAATCCCGCTTACCTGAGCGTATTGTTCGATGAGCCCTCGGGAAGGATGATAGCCGGCATAGCTTTATGCATGATGGTTGCAGGGATCATTGTCATAAAAAAGGTAATCAATATCAAAGTATAATGAACTCGTAAAAAGGCAAAATACACACAATTTTGTCATTCCCGTGAAAACGGGAATCCAGTCTTTTCAACCACTTAGCCTTCTATGGATTCCCGCCTACGCGGGAATGACAGACTTTTTACGAGATCATCAAAGTATAACAATCGGAGAGTTAATAAATGGAAATTCCGGTGGTAGTTATTCCAATCTTGATTTGGGGATTAATGTTTTTAGTGATATTTTTGCTTCTTACAGGCATATTCAACTACTTCCGCGGGCGCGCCCAAAAGGCTGAGTTGCTGAAAAGGATCAGAGAAGCCGGTGAGGACACTGAATCGTCAAAAAGCGAAGGCCCGATTAAAAAGCTAATTCATGCCTTCTTAAATTCACTTGGCAGACATGTGGTTCCTGTCGAATCCGCGGATTATAGTCGTATGAAGATTCGATTTCTAAAAGCGGGCCTGCACCAGGCCAATGCTCCGGCTTTTTATTGGGGAATCAAAACTTTTCTTATGACTTGTTTACCTGTTTTCTTCCTTGCGGGCCGGATCACTGTCTTTCGATTATTTGGCGCCCCCGCTACTCTGACAGTCTGTGTTCTCCTCGCGCTTCTTGGTTTTTATTTGCCCGATATCCTGTTATCCGTAAAAATCGCCGGAAGGAGAACGAAAATAATCGAAGGACTTCCCGATGCTCTGGATCTTCTGGTGGTCTGTGTGGAGGCAGGCATGGGGCTGGATTCAGGCTTCAACCGGGTCGCGAATGAGATAAGTTTAAGCAACAAGATATTGAGTGATGAACTCAAGCTTATGAACATGGAATTAAGGGCGGGCAAGTCGCGGCAGGATGCGCTTAGAAACCTCGCCACGCGGACCGACGTTGAAGACCTGAACAGTCTTGTAACTCTGTTGGTCCAGACAGACAGATTCGGCACGAGTGTATCCCAGGCCCTGAGAGTTTATTCCGATTCCTTTAGAACAAAAAGGTATCAAAAAGCGGAGGAGATAGCCGCAAAACTGCCGGTAAAGTTAGTATTCCCCTGTATTCTTTTTATCTTTCCCTCTCTATTTGTCGTAATTCTGGGACCTGCGGCTATTCGCATATACCAGACATTTTTGCACCATTGATGACGCCATGGTGAACTTGTAAATGAGAACAAAAAAGAAAAGGTAACTACTCAGCCACAGATTCACACAGATGAACGCAGACAGGTTTAAATAGTGCCTGAACGAAAACTATCCAAAGTTGTCATTTCGAGCGGAGCGAGAAATCTTATGGCACTGAAAATACGTGAGTTTAAAGATTTCTCCCGTTGGTCGAAATGACACATTAACGAAATCCGACTTTTTACGAGACTGTCAAATATTGATGAACTCGTAAAAAGTCTGAAAAACACTCTTTTGTCATTCTGAGCGATAGCGAAGAATCTGATATCATTGAGATTCTTCGTCGCTCCGCTCCTCAGAATGACACTGCGTGGACTTTTTACGAGACTGTCAAATATTGAAGTTGGCTTATTATTGAATTTTGGCAGAACACCGGAGTTCAAAAGATTTGTATATGATAATAAAAGAAAAAATATCAGTGATAATCCGCGTAAATCGGTGGCTGAATAGTTACAAGAAAAAAAACCTTTTCCCGCTGATCATAGCTCTTGGGTTTATGACCGGGAGTATGTTGGGTTGCGCCGCGTCGGAGCAGAATCTGTGGAGGGGAAACAAACGCGGGGATATTTCTCCGCAGAAATTGAGACAGATGCAGGAAGACCGGATATTGTCGGATGATTCGCCCCTGGTTCGTGAATCTTCGATTTCTTACGATTCCGCCGCCGTGAAAAAACTCCCTGAAATGACAGGTGATGAACTTGAGATGTCGGGCGATGCCTTTTTGGAGAAAGGCAACCTTCCCATGGCCTTTGTGCAATATGAAAAATTTTTAAGACTGGATCCGGAAAATGCCAGGGTTCATTACAAAAAAGGACTAACACTTCTTCTTGGGAAAATGAATGAGGACGCCGTTAAAGCATTTCAAGCTGTGGTTAAAATAGACCCTGAGTGTGCTCCGGCTTATGGGGGGGCAGGACAGGCTTTTTTCCGGATGAGGAGATATGACGAAGCGGAAATGAATTTTCGAAAAGCCGTCAAACTGGATTCGAACCTCTGGAAGTCTCACAATTTCCTGGGTATTATCTGTGACTACCAGAAGAGATATAAAGAGGCCGTTGATCGGTACGCCGCCGCCATCCTTCTAATGCCCGATGAGGGACTTTTGTATAATAATCTTGGCATGACCTTCCTTATGACGGGGGAAAACGAAAAGGCGGCCAATGCCTTCTATAAAGCATTAGAGACCGGATACTCGAGGAACAGGGTTTATAACAACCTGGGTCTGGTCTTGTCTAAGTCGGGGAGATATAAAGAGGCCATGGAGGCCTTTAGAAAAGGAAGCGATCGGGCGCGCGCCAATAATAACATGGGATGCATGTATCTGGCACAAGGCGAATTTGAAAAGGCAGCCGGGTGCTTTACTAAAGCAATCGAGATCAATCCCTCTTTTTATGTCAGGGCAAGCGAAAATTTGAGAAAAGCGAAGACGGGCTATGGCCGTTTACGGTAAACTCCATTGCCTGTCGATTAACAGCTAAGCATCAAAATCCCCGGGAGGTAAATATGGATAAGAAGATAAAAAAAGGCATGGTATGTTCGCTGGTTTTGTCGGGAATTTTCATTCTCTTTCTTCTATCGGGGTGTGCCGTCCCGAAAAATATGGCCGGCTGGTTTCCACCTTGGGATTTCGGACAAAGAGATTGCGGTCTTGAGGATAAAGATACGATGAGTTCTGCCTCCTGCATAAGACATTGCGAGGATGTAGATTCAATGTACCATAAGGCATGTTATCTTCAGAAGAGAAAGAAACACAGATTAGCCATAGAAGAATTCAAAAAGATTATCCGCGTCGATCCGCTTTATGTGAAGGCTTACAATGGCATGGGCGTGTCCTGTGATCTGCTGGGCGATTTTACCCGGGCGATGGAGTCTTATAAAAAGGCTGTTATGTTAAATCCCGGTCTGGATTACGCGTGGAACAACCTCGGATATTCCTGTCTCCTGCAGGGGGATCTTGATTCCGCTATAGATGCCTTTCAGAAGGCTGTCACCCTGAACGGCCGGGACAAAAGATATTACAATAATCTGGGGCTGGCTTATGCCCGGAAAGGCTGTTTTGCTCTGGCCTTTACTAAGTTTAAGATGGGAGGAAATGATGCACAGGCTTGCTTGAATATAGGCCGGTGTTATTATAGAAATGGTTTATATGAAAGGGCGCGCCGGAACTTCGCGAAAGCCTTTGCCTTGAATTCCTCCCTGAGAAACGCAAGGATCGGGATGAAGGCGGCCGAAGCCCTTGCCGGGATTTCTCAGCCTTCCACTATCGCTGCTCCGGCTCCGCCGTCTGAG
>JAUWNZ010000016.1 GCA_030612385.1 Pseudomonadota bacterium
TATTCGAAATTAAACGAGGCCTTCGTCCTTCGGAGCGAAAGAAAATATTGCCTTTGTTCGACGCCTTAATCCGTCTCTCATTTGACGAAACTGTCTGGGATGCTGCTGGTGATTTAGATGCCTCGTTGCGCAAAAAAGGCATTACTATTCCGCCAATGGATGTCATGATCGCCCAGGTATGCCTGCATCATAAGGTTTCTCTCTTTACCCTGGACGAACATTTTCGTTCAGTTCACGGGTTGAAAGTATTTGAACCATAGGTTGTAATAGCTCGGCTAAACACAGTTTTCCAATCCCCGCTTTTCTGCTTGACAGGGAGAAGAGGAAAAATTATCGTAAACTACCAATGAGGAGGTAAAGAAAGATATGAATATCAAAGATGCAGTTATGGCCGCGCTTAAAGAACTGATTGTTCCTGATTTAGACAAGATAAGGGAAGGAAATAGTGAGATAAATGTCAGATTGGATCTGACAAACAAGAGATTGGATGACATCAACCTTCACCTTGCAGACCAGAGCAGGCGCATCGATGAGACAAATAAGAGGATCGATGGAACCAACCAGAGGATCGATTCCGTAAGGGAGGAACTCACCCAGAGAATCGATTCAGTAAGGGAGGATCTTGGCGGTAAAATAGACAAGATAAACGTCAGGATGGACCGTCTTTATGAGGTTATCGTCAGGAGGGATGAATACCGGCAGTTGGACAGGAGGGTAGTGAGTCTGGAGGAGGATGTGGGCGATCTGAAACAGAGAGCGGCTGTCTGAATGTAATTCCTTCAGCCACCTCCCTTTATTCTCACGCAAAGCCGCAAAGATCGCAAAGGACAAAAGATAAAACCCTTAATGCCTTTGCATCAACCTTAAAATAAAGGGGAGAACAGAAGCCAAAAGAGAATGGGGCGGTTAAGCCCCCTTCTCTTTTAAGCGACTGCCGGGATCGGGTCTGTCAAGAGTGCAGGCCTGACCCCTATTTTACTGAGCCTGCGACTATACCATCGACTCTGTCCAGCCGTGCTTTTCAGCAACCTGGGAAACTGTGAAGCCTCTTGATAAATCGGTATTTGGCTGATTTGGCAGTGTTGCCATTTTGGCCAAATGATTACGAATCGTTTCTCTGATCTGTCCCAATCTCTCTGCAATCCGGTCCTGCGGGATACCGAGGCGGTTCATGCGGATGTGCGCAAACAGCTTGTAATCGGGATTCAGGAAATCTTGATTCAAGAATAAAGATTTGCCCCCCCCCATCTACCTAATTTAGTATTGTGTCCCCGGAATTACCCTCTCTTTACCCTGGATGAACATTTTCGTTCGGTTCACGGATTGAAAGTGTTCGAGCCATAAGCTATGGGTCAGGAACTGGGACTTGACAGTGTTCCCATGCTCCTGCGTGGGAATGCATATAGCTGTTGAATGTTCGATATCGGGTGTTTGTTTTTTTATTCGACGTTGGATGTTCGATGTTCGATGTTGGACGTTCATCTTTCCCTCTGTGCAGTTTTCCCGTGATTTGTTGCAGGCGATCCTGCCGCGACAACTTAAAAAAAGGGGGCGATTAAGCCCCCTTTTCTTTTAAGGTTGTCAAGAGTGTAGCCCCGACCCCACTTCCCCGTGACCTCCTTTTACCATTACGGAGTATATACAGTTTGACCGGTTGTACTGTCGAACTCAACTTTAGCAGTGTCGGATGTCAACTTACCAGATGTGACTGTCACTGCAAAGCCTGTGGCTATAGTACCTGTTGCGCCTTTAGCAAGTGCAACTGAATTGCCTGCCGAATAAGTTGACGGAAGACCAGGAAGATTTGTATCAGTTGTCGTGTACGAATCATAATCCACAAAGTAAGCCTCTTCGGCAATCCTGACGCTGTTGCAGTCCGCCTTCATCGAGGCGACATAGGCCCTTTCCCTGTACGCCGCAAACTGCGGGATGGCGATTGCCGCCAGGATTCCGATGATCGCCACAACGATCATAAGTTCGATCAGTGTAAAACCTTTTTGATTCTTCATCTCGTTCATTTTCATCAACATGATGTAACCTCCTGTTTTTTAGTTTGTTTGGTGAAAGCCTTCTTTCATCAGTTTAACCGTGAACCGTGAACCTTGAACCCCTTGAACCTGAGCAGTTTGTCCCTGCCACCGGTTTTGAATCGCCTCCTTCCTCTTTTTTTTAATTTCCATAAACATGTTTTCTCTGTTGCCTTTACAGTAAGCAATTCACATGCCAGATTATTTTTCAAGACGCCGGATATCTGCTCTATCGATAATGTCTTTAATTATCAAGGTCTTTGCGGGGATAATTTCCGCCCGACAGGATTTTGACCTGTCTTTGCGATGGGGAATGCCGGTGATTTTCACCCTTTATACGTGATTTTCACGGGAGGAGATCAATTAAAAGATGAACGTCCAACATCGAACATCGAACATCGAATGTTGAATGGGGAAAGATGAAGAGACAGAGGTTGAATGTTCGGGGTATTCGATACTTTAATTTCTTTTCTTTCTGCGCCTTTGCGCCTTTGCGTGAGACCTTTTTCATTCGATGTTCATCTTTGTATTTAAAACTTATCTGCGTGAATCTGTGGCTGAGTAGTTTGTAGGGTGGATTAAGCGGAGCGAATCCACCGAAAACTCTGATTGCTTCTGTTCGCCTGAAAAACATGAATTTCATTGCGCTATTGACAGCCAGCCATATAGGTGTATATAATACATACTATGAAGAGTGGGGAAATAATACAAAGGTTGAAACGGGATGGGTGGATTCTCCATCATACAAAAAGGAGACCATCATCAATTCAAACATCCTGAAAAAATAGGTAAAGTCACTGTTCTCCACCCCAAGAAAGATCTGCCTGTTGGCACTCTTCGCAATATTTACCGGCAGGCTGGTTGGAAATGGAGGTGAAATTATGAAATATCCGGTGGTAATACATAAGGATGAAAAATCAGATTATGGTGTTACGTTTCCAGATTTACCAGGTTGTTTCTCAGCTGGAGAGACAATTGAAGAGGCTTTAACCAATGCCCAGGAAGCGGCAGAATGTCATATCGAAGGTATTTTACTCGACTCTGAGCCTATCCCTGTTGCTACAACCATAGAAAAATATAAAGATAATCCTGACTTCAAAGACGGTATATGGGCACTTGTTGATGTAGGCATCAGCAAACTTTCTCTCAAATCAAAGAGGGTCAATATAACCATGCCGGAAAGGTTGTTAAATTCGGTCGATTATTTTGCAAAAAAACATGGAGAAACCCGCTCAGGTCTTTTGACGCAAGCAGTTACAGAGTACATGTCATCACGTCAATAAAACGGGAAAATGGCGAACCAGTCTCTACACTTGACCGCAAGGGGCGCACGGGCTTAATGCCTGTTGCCCTTTTTGTGTTTCTGGTGCTTCTTGTTTCAAATTCTGAGTCCCCTTCCGGCAAGTGAGCTTATCGGCGGATTCGTCGCTTATGCTTCTTAATCCACCCTACTTTCTTTTCTTTCTGCGCCTTTGCGTGAGACCTTTTTCATTCGATGTTCATCTTTGTATTTAAAACTTATCTGCGTGAATCTGCGTGAATCCGTGGCTGAGTAGTTACGGAGCAGGAACGGCAAAAAAAAGGAGGGGTCTTCAGTTTCGGGTTTCGACCTCTGGTTCCCGACTATTACACAATCCCAAAGCCTTCATCCGCGAAATGTCTGTCAAAACAGAAGGCTCTGTCGCTCCGGCGCTGCCGCATAGCAACGAAGCTTACGCAGTCCACAAGGCTTAACTTTCTTTTACCCAGGCTTAGCCAGAGTTCAAAAGATAGACGATGCAAATATTCATTAGCCCACAAGACCTCCACTACACTTAGAACATCCCCATACCAGAGGCTTGCGGCGTCAAAACCAAGCCGGTTCTGCAAGAGGGCCATCGTTTCCAGAACAACATAGTTGGTGGTTAGAAGCCGGGAATTTTCTTTTATTAACGAAGTCCACAGGGCCGCCGCTTCCGCATGATGTTTATCGGAACTGTCCATAAGAGCATAGAATGCCGATGTATCCACGAATACTGTATTATTTGCCGTCATGATGATTTCCTGTTTTGTAAGCATCTGTCAGATAGTCATCGTGCCGTTCGGAGATGTCGGGGTATCCGGAAGCAAAACGCCCGACAGCGGCCAGCGCTCTCTTTTTGAGGGAGTTTCGTTCCCCGCTAACACGATAGAAGTTGATGCTGTCCCGTATCAGCCGGGAAACGGACACCCCCCTTTCCTTTGCCGCAGCCTTCAACCACTCCGCCTGCTGATCTTCAATTTGAACCTGTGTGCGTATCATAATAAATGCCTCCACGATTACATCATTTACACATCATGATAACACCGATGTGCGGACACGTCAAGAACAAATTACTGTTGTCGGCCGGCGGCTTATCCTTATGTGTTCACTTGAAACCTGTCTGCGCGTGTCCGCACGCAGGCAGGCGTACAGGCGGGCAAAATCTTGTTTATCCTGTTATCCTGTCAGAGTTTTTTAAAGGGCTAAAGTGTTACGAAAACAGTTGCAAGTCTTTCTTTCTTAGGGGATACTTGAAAATATCAAACAGGCCTTTTACTGAATCGGTCATCACAGAGATTTTCAAAAGGGACAAGGAATATTCGATGTTTATTCGCAAGATAGGTATTGTTTCGCGCACTTACCGGCATGCAAACAGATACCGCCGGATACTTACAGTCTTGTTTAAGTATGGGTTCGGCGATCTGGTGGACAGGCTCAAGGTAGGCCGGTATCTTGAAATCGGCATGCAGATGGTTTCCAGGAAACGCAGGGAACAGGTGGAGGCCTTGACCAGAGCTGAGCGGGTGCGTATGGCTCTTGAGGAGTTAGGGCCCACCTTTGTAAAGATGGGGCAGATACTTTCGACCCGTCCGGATCTTATACCGGTGGAATTTATACAGGAGCTGTCAAAACTTCAGGACGAGGTGCCCCCGTTCCCCTTTTCTCAGGTCAGGGAGATCGTTGAGAGTGAGATAGACTCTTCTATAGGGACTGTGTTTCAGGAATTTGAGGAGACTCCGTTAGCTGCGGCCTCCATCGGTCAGGTTCACAGAGCGCGGCTCAAAAGCGGAGAAGATGTCATCGTTAAGGTGCAGCGTCCGGGTATCCACACGACTATCGAGACGGACATGGAAATTATGCTTCATCTCGCCACGCTGATAGAGAGGCATGTCGAGGAGTGGGGGATACATCGTCCTACCAGGATAGTTGAAGAGTTTTCCCGCTCCCTCGGGAGGGAAATCGATTATACGATCGAGGCTTCAAACACAGAACGCTTTGCCCGGCAGTTTATGGGCAACGGGGCGGTTTATGTTCCTCGTATTTTCAGGGAAGCGTCGACGAAGCGGATACTTACCATGGAGTTTATCGACGGCGTAAAGGCATCCGATATCGGTAAATTGGACGAGAGAGGTCTTGACAGGAAGATAATAGCCTCTCGCGGGGCGGACCTGATACTCGAACAGGTGTTTAAATATGGCTTCTTTCATGCCGATCCTCATCCCGGAAATATCTTTATCCTGCCGGAGAACATTGTCTGTTATATTGATTTCGGGATGATGGGACGCGTCGACCGCCGCGCAAGGGAAGACTTTGCTGATATTGTGCACGGTTACGTCAGCCGGGATGAATCCAGGATAACAGACGCCCTGCTGAGAATCGTAGAGTGGGATAAAGAGCCGGACCGTCGCGCCCTCGAGAGGGATATAGCCGATTTTGTGGAGTTGTATCTATATAAAACTCTCAAGGAGTTGCGTATCGAAGACATTCTCCAGCAGATGCTCGAATTGATTACACGTCATCGGATGCGGCTTCCGCCTGATATATTCCTTATGGCTAAGGCCTCGGCTCAGGCGGAAGGATTGGGTCTGGTGCTGGATCCCGATTTTGATATGGCCGAAAAGGCCGCTCCTTTTATTAAACGCATTAAGCTGGAGCGGTTGCATCCAAAGCGGGTTATTGGTGATTTCCTCGATTCCGGCGGGGAGGTGATTCAACTTCTCAAGGAGATTCCCGGAGAAACCAGGGATATAATGAAGCAGATAAAAGAGGGTAAGGCAACCATTGGATTTGAACACAGAGGTCTTGAAAATTTTATATTTGAGATGGACAGGTCATCAAACCGGATCGCCTTTTCATTCGTTGTTGCCTCTCTTATCGTCGGTTCATCTCTTATAATCAGGTCGGATTTAGGCCCTTTTCTTTTTGGCTTTCCTGCGCTCGGCGTTGTCGGGTTCAGTATCGCCACCGTCTTTGGATTATGGCTTTTAATATCGATTCTGCGTTCGGGGAGGCTGTAGCGTAAAAATTTCAGGGTAACTACTCAGCCACAGATTCACACAGATGAACGCAGATAGGTTTAAATACAAAGAAATCACGCGACTACGTGAATATACTCTACACGGCCACAGTTTACGCTTTTTGAGCCGGTCAAAATTGCACAGTATATGTAGCGGAAGGCTTTAGCCTTCCATTAAAAGAGAATGGAGACCTAAAGGTCTCCGCTACGGTCTCCGCTCCACGGGATTCATTTATACTTTAAAGGGTATGAAGGTCAGAGTTAAAGGGTTTTTTTGTGTGCCATGTGGTAAAAAAAACGATAGGAAAATCTCAAATTGTGGCCGATTACGGTATGGTTACAGTAAAAGAAAAAATATCAGTGATAATCTGCGTAGATCGGTGGCGAGATAATTACAAAAGTAACTACTCAGCCTGCAACAGCTTCAGCCTTACTACCCGAGCAGTTACATAAAAAGTTCAGGGTGTATAATCCTGGCCAACTCTTCCAGGCCATCCACAATCACGGGGGATGGATGATCTATCATATCCGAATTTAATATGTATATCCTGTTATTCCTGACCGCGGGAATATCTTTCCACCTCTTCCACCTGTTCCTGACCCGTTCAAAATCCCCTCCTCTTTTCATTGTCGACACAATAATGATTTCCGGCTGCTCGGCGATAATCTTCTCCATAGTGTAGCGGGGATATTTGATTGTCTCCTCTCGTGAAATACTCGATCCGCCGGCCAGCGCTATCAACCTGCTGCCAAAGGCATCCCTGCCGACGGTAACGACAGGATCGACACCTATCTGGAAAAAGACCCTCGGTTTCTTAATGTTCCTGGTCTGTGAAACAACAAAACCGACCCTCTTACGAAGGTTATGAACCAGGTCTTTTGCCGCACTGTCTTTCCCTGTTATTTTACCGACGTCCAATACCATCTCGAAAATCTCATCGAGGCTTGTCGGATTGATCACATAAACCGGAAAACCGAACCTTTCAAACTGCTTTACAATCTCCTTTCTGTTTCCATCGGCGGTGCCTATGATCAGGTCCGGATCGAGAGAGACAACTTTTTCAATGGAGATGTTGACATAACTGCCGATGCGCGGCTTTGACCTGGCAGCTTCAGGATAATCGCTGAACATGGTCACCCCAACAATCTCTTTACTTAGACCGAGAGCGAAAAGGGTCTCCGTTATACTGGGCGCCAGGGACACTATCCTTTTGGGAGAGGAAGGGATATTTACCTCTCTTCCCATTTTGTCAATGTACAGATCGGCATAGGCTCCCTGAGCTGAAAGAACAATCAGAAAAATCAAAATAATCGTCAGCCTGCTGTTAAACGCAATCATATTACTCCCGCAATCTTAAGGTCTTACCGGCAATTGTCCATTCATCAACTTAACAACGGTAAATCCTGAAAAGTAATCTATAATGTTCAGACAACCGAAGTCCTGTTCGATAGAATATACATTTTTAAGCTCAAGGTTCATGGCATCTGCGAGTATCACGCGATTGACCATTCCGTGCGCCACCAAAACGATGTTTCCCCCATTGTTCGCATCCAATATCTTCTTTAAGGCAGGAATGACCCTCCCTGCCAGATCACGGATACTTTCCCCTTCCGGTACTCTGTAATCAACTCCCTTGCTTCTCCATTCATCGATGGCGCCGGGGAATCGTTTTTCTACCTGTTCAAGGTTCATCCCTTCCCACAATCCGACATTTAACTCTCTCAGAGAGGGAAAGTATTCAGGAATAAGGCCATTATTCCCCGCAATAATCTCCGCCCCCCTTTTTGTCCTGATTAAGTTGCTGCAACAAATAGCCGTCAGACTTTCACCCTTCAGCCTGGATGCCACCGCCTCCATCTGTCTGATTCCAAGTCCGGTAATGTCCACATCGTTGTGGCCGTTGTAAGCGCCATCCGAAAAATTTGCAACCTGACCATGTCTGACCAGAAATAATCTTGTATGTGTTTCCATAACTCCCCTGTGCTATTTGGTAACTATTCAGCCGCCGATCTACGTGGATCATCACTGATATTTTTTCTCCTATTTTCTGTCTCCACGCAGTTATTTCGTGTTTTCGCCCTTCGCCAAGCTCAGTGCCCAGCGTATCCTGAGCTTGTCGAAGGGCGAAGCCATTTCTGCAAGAACCTTACAATTAAACTAACAGCCTTCAGCCTACCCCTGCCCTTTACCCATAAGTCGAAAATACTAATGGCATATGATTTGTAAGCCATTGTTTTTATTGTAGACGCGATTCATATACGTTCTATTCCCTCATTTTGTAACTTACTGTTTTTACAGCTTTAAAATATTTGTGGGTAAAGGGCAGGCCTACCCACCTGTATAGTCACGTGATTTCTTTGTATTTAAACCTATCTGCGTTCATCTGTGTGAATCTGTGGCTGAATAGTTAAGCTATTTGTTGAAAAGTCCACAGATCATCAAAAGCGTAAGAACCTCCGTCAGTTCGCAGGATGCGCCCATGATATCTCCTGTTACTCCACCGATACGCTTTTTGAAAAAGAGACCGAAAAGATACATCAGGGCTGCGATAGTCAAAAAGATACCCAGCCCCTTGAGATGAAAGAAGCCGATCAGTATGACCGCTGTTATAATCGTGGAGATCACGTATTCCTTTTTCCCTGCAAATTGAGTAAAAAGAAGCGCAGTTCCCGGACCCGACCTGGCATAACTAAAACCGCATGCGAGTTGAACAGTCGACCACCTCCCCAAAACCGGCATTATCAGAAGAGTCATGTTCTTAACCTCAGCAGGCACACCCATCAGGGCGTGTATCTTCAGTATTAAAAGGAGCGCCAGACCAACCACCGCAAATGACCCGATTTGACTGTCCCTCATAACGGAAAGGGTCTTTTCGCTGTCTTTCCCGCCCGCCAGACCGTCAACCGTATCGGCAAAACCATCCAGGTGAAAGGCGCCTGCAAGTCCAACCAGGGTTACAATAACAATTATATCCACGAGGGATGCGGGAAGAAAAAAACTGAAGAGATACCTGACGGCCACCAGTATCAAACCGATAAAGAAACCGACCAGGGGGAAATATGACATTGACCTGCCAAGCTTTTCCTCTGTGATATCAAGATCTTTTGATATCCTGACTATTGTGAGAAACTGCAGGGCTGTAAGAAATCCCTTTATCATTCAATAACCTATTTTACCTTAAAAGGAATGCCGGAAAAAAGAACATAAACCTGATCGGCGCCCCTGGCCATTCTCTGATTTAGAAAACCGAGCCGGTCCCTGTATAGCCTTGCCAGTTTATTATCCGGAACTATCCCCATTCCAACTTCATTGGAAACAACTATAATCGTTCCCTTAAATCCCTTCATATTCAAAAAGAAATCGTCCACAATTTCTGATATCTTTTCATCCTGATCCGGATATTCCAGAAGAAGATTGGACATCCAGACCGTCAAACAATCGACAAGCACCGTATCATACAGGCCGGCCGCTGACCTCAGCGCTCTTCCGATGTAAACAGGTTCCTCCAGTGTATCCCACCGGCTGCCCCTTTGTTCCCGGTGTTTTTGGATCCTCAGACTCATCTCTTCATCAAAGGCCTGGGCAGTGGCCAAAAAAAGCCTTTCCCCCTCTATCTTTTCCGCCATACCCTGACCAAAGTCGCTCTTGCCGCTCCTGGCGCCGCCCGTTACAAAAATAACCATAGTAATATGCCTCTCAAAAGATAGTCACGAGTTTTAACTGTTTCCCTCAGAGAGTAATAGCTCAATAAATAGGGGCAAATCCAGGCACGTAGCCACCTCCATCTTCTGGAAGCGGGATTTGGGCGTAGAGGTTACGCTTTTGAGCTTTGCACAGCCCCTGTAGCGGAGACCTTCAGGTCTCCATATTCACGTAACACAGTATGACCGAAGCACATGGAAGGCTAAAGCCTTCCGCTACATGCTTCTGCCATATGCCTTCCGCTATTCATTTGATGCAATTTTCTCCTAAATTAAGGTGTGCTTCTTTTCGTCACCTTTGTGTCTTTGTGCCTCGGTGGCAAATATTTTTAGAGTTTTCGGTGGATTCGCTCCGCTTAATCCACCCTACATTCTTGGGGTTGCCCTTATTTATTGAGCTATTACGTTAAAAATTTCCGCTATGTGCTGCGTGCCAATGCATGTGGAAGGCTAAAGCCTTCCGCTACATAATACTGTGCAATTCTGACCGGCTCAAAAAGCGTAAGCTATGGCCGTGTTGAGTATAGGAGCTACGAGCTTTCACCTCCGGCTTGTCCGGGTTAGGATGCAACCTGGTCTTATTCCTGTTTCTTTGCCTGGTCTGCCATCATCTGTTGTAAGTTTGCAAATGACTGCGCCCTGGAAGAACCATCTATCGCCTTGACTGCGATATCCTCTACCTTTTGATATGATTTTTCAAGCTGCCCTGAAAGTTTTGTAATCTGTTCCCTCTGTTCCTTTACCGTTTTTTCAAGTGATTCGATACGGGTAGTGAGTACTCCCCGATCACCCTCAAATGCCTTGTTCATCAATTGTTCCCTGCCTGCAGCCTCTGCTGTAATTCTTTCGGTCGTTTCCTTTACTGCTTTATTGACGGCAGTTTCCAGTTCTTTGGGGAATGCGCTCACATTTTTACGCAGTCCATTCAGTTCCCCTTCTTTTTCGCTTATCGCCTTTTCTCTTTCCGCCAATTCCTTTTCCATCTGTTCCCTTTTAAGCTGAATTTCCCTTTCAAGTTTCGACTTTTCGTCTTCAAACTCATCTTTTAGAAGCTGCTGCTCCCGCTCAAAAGTATATTGAAACTCATCCTTTTCTCGTTCACGTTTCTTCTTTTCCGCAGAATTCTGTTCTTTTATTTCCATTTCATGCGTTTCTTTTCCTTTTTTCCATTCTGTGCGAGTCTTTTCAATTTCCCGCGTCAGCTCTTCTTCCTTCATAGCCATCTCTGATTCATATTCCCGCCGCTTTTGATTCTGAGCTTCGATGAGGGCAGCCAGTGTGGCGGCTGACTTTTCTATTTCATACAGTTCTTTTAATTCTTCCTCTTTGATATCGATAGCCTTCTGAATACCATTCAGCTTATTTACCTCGTCTTCCAGTTTATCTGAAATCTGGGCCAACATTTTACCCATATCGATCTTGAGGTTGCTGATCCCTTTTACAACACCCTCGGATGACAGGGAGTTTGCGACTTCAATGACCTCCTTTGCCCTTTTCTCCTCAACCTTTAGCTCTGGTTTCAGCTCTGCTTCCCTCTTTTCCTGAAACTGTTTTAAAAGCGCATTGTAGGCTTCAAGCATCTCTTTTTTTGTATTGCTCATCGCAGGCTTTGGTGGTAGTTGGCTTTTGTTTTCCATCATAATTGGAGCCTCCTCTCTTTAGTTTAATCCACAGATTAGCAAGCAAAAATATTGTTCCCTGCTGTTTTTCTATTATGCGCAAGCATCTGGTAAAAGCAAGGGATTTTATGAATAATTGAACTGATCGCGCGGTGGCAGCATGATGTCGCTTCCGCAGATTGTGCATTTTCCCTTGACTACTCAGTGTCTTTGCAGACTATCATGTACATTATTGCTCTGTCCAGTTTTGGGGATAGTTATATGCTACGCCTGCCCTGTGGAATGCGAAGCCTATTTAACCGGGGTAGCTCTGTAGATGGTACCGGGGTAATCTGCGAAATCTGAGGACTAAAGGTTT
>JAUWNZ010000252.1 GCA_030612385.1 Pseudomonadota bacterium
GCTAAAAATATTTTAAAAGCACGCGTAATAGAAATAAACCGGCATGAAGCCGTTGCACAAATCAATAATGAAGGTCTAAATCAACCTGTTAAGATTAGAGTTAAAAAATATCCTATTTTTGAAAAAGGGAAAGAGGTCAACCTGTGCATCCATCCGGAGAAAATTATTCTAAAAAGGGGAAATGAAGCGCCTGACATCAACTTGAATCGAATCAGAGGGAAAATAGTAAATAAAACAAACAACGGCAATGGCTTAAAAGCAAAGATTGACATTGGCGGCATGGAGCTGCATGCAGCGATTCCAAAAGATCTTTTTGATTTTAATACATACGAAAATGTCTGGGTCTGCTTTGCCCCGGATGCGCCTCATCCGTTATGCGGCAAAAGATGCAGGGCCCCGGAGGCTGGTAGAAGATGCCTTAATGAAATCGGGGGTGACAAATTATGAAGGGGATCATCGACACAACATTGAGAGAAGGAGAACAGACAGCCAATGTCTATTTTGATCTGGCTGAAAAACTTCACATTATTTCTCTGCTCAATAAGGTGGGAATCGACGAGATAGAGCTGGGGATTGCAGCGCAAAATCCCGAGATCGATGAACTCATCAAAGAAGCTGGAAAACTTGCAGGTTGCCCAAAACTTGCCCTGTGGTGCCGGTGTCTTCCGAAAGATATTGAGGAAAGCCTAAAGCTTTGTCCCGATATCCTTGCTATCTCCATACCGGTATCGGATATCCATATAAAGAACAAGCTGGGCAGGGACAGGAAATGGGCGCTGGCCAGGGTCCGTGAAGGTATAAGGCAGGCCGGAGATTTATCGTCATGTTATCTATCGCTGGGTCTGGAAGATGCCTCCAGGGCGGATATGGATTTTGTCGACGAGGTTTGCCTTCTGGCCGAGAAGGAAGGTATAAACAGGGTCCGTTTTGCCGATACCGTAGGAATTATGGATCCCATCGCCATCTTTGACGTCATTTCCAGGCTAAGGTCCCTGCTCTCCGTTGATATCGGAGTGCATGCGCACAATGACTTCGGGATGGCCACGGCCAATGCAATTGCCGCCCTTGCGGCCGGGGCCGATTTTGCGGATGTCACGGTAAACGGTCTTGGCGAGCGGGCCGGCAATGCGGCGCTGGAAGAGGTAACGGCCTTTCTGACGAAAAGAAAAGGAATAGACAGGTACAATTTAAAGCATCTGCGCCCACTCTCTGAATATCTCGCGAAGGTTTCCAATCTCCCCCTTTCTCCGAAGAAGCCTGTGGTCGGCAAAGATATCTTTACATGCGACTCGGGCATCCATATAGACGGCCTGGTAAAAAATCCCTCAAATTATGAGCCATATGATCCCACGGAGGTATCACTTGACAGAAGATTTCTTATTGGCAAAAACGCCGGCAAAAACGCGCTTCGCCACAAACTCGAAAGCCTGGGCATAACAACGGAAAACCATTTTCTTGAAGACCTGCTGACAATGGTTAAAAGTGAATCCTCACGGCTGAAGAGAAATCTTACAGACGAGCAGCTTCTGCAATTGAGAACGGGTTCATATTTTCGTTGAGATTGTAAGCACCCCAATTTGCCAGATAGTTGTTATGAAGTAACTACTTACGTAGTCAGGCTGAAGGGGGCATGAAGAGCGCGATTGCGGCGCTTTGGCGGAGAAACGGTTTGACTGAGCTCACGCCGAAGGCTCGCCGAAGACCTTCAGTCTATCCACCCGAGTAGTTGCATTCATGTATTATGCAGGTACCCTCACCCGTTTAACGGGAAGGAGTACCCGAGTAGTTACTTCGGGACTGTCAATAACTGAGCTCAAAAAAGGGAACAATATACAGAGGTTAGGATAAGCCAACGTATCTTATTGTAATAATTGAACTTATTTTTTGCCTAATCTCTATGCAATAAGGTGTAAGATAATAAAATTGTGGCATTTACAATTGTCATCCACAGGCTTCTTAACAAAGTTATCCACATAGCTGTGGATTTAATGAATCTAAGATATCTTCATCCTCCATCCGAACGGGTCGTTCTTTTCTCCATATTGAATCTGGAGTATCTCGTTGTACAGTCTCTCTGCGATCGGTCCCGTTTCTCCACTATTGATAATGTGTTCCCTTCCTTTATAATATATATGTCCTACGGGAGAGATAACCGCCGCAGTTCCGGTAGCGAAGACTTCCTTCAATCTCCCGTCGGCAGATGCTTCAATTATCTCACTTATGGATAACTGTCTTTCCGATACATTGATCCCCCAGCTCATCGCTATCTTAATAACGGAGTCGCGCGTAATACCGGAAAGTATGCTTCCCGTGAGCGGAGGAGTTATCAGATCATCACATATTACAAAAAAGATATTGCTTGTTCCCACCTCCTCTATATATTTTCTTTCCAGGGCATCAAGCCACAACACCTGGGTATATCCCATTTCACATGCCAGTTTACTCGCGTAGAGACTGGCGGCATAGTTGCCGGCCGCCTTGCAATATCCTACCCCCCCACGCACCGAGCGAACATATTCATCGCTGACATATATCCTGGT
>JAUWNZ010000245.1 GCA_030612385.1 Pseudomonadota bacterium
CCCACGCTATTTACCGGAAATATATCCGTTATCTTCGGCGACTTTTCATACAATTCCAGCAATTCCTCATCCCTTGGAACGAAAAGATAAAATTCCGATTTAGGGGCTATTTTCCGCCATTTTGTTGTTGTAATATCATTATTGATAAGCCAGTCGTATTTCCCCTCTCTCATGCCCCATAGTTCGGAATGAAAAATCTTTTCGCCCTTTTTATTGTCTTCGTCTTTTGTCTTGATGAATAACGCAATGGCCGTACCCTGGCGTATGTCAAACACGTTTTCATCCTTTGAGCCGTCCGGGCATTTTTCCTTTTTCAAGCTGTTGCCGTGAAGATCGAGCAGATAGATTTCGTCGAAACTGTTCATCAACGACCGGCGCATCCCTCTGAAGGTGGGGTTGTCCAGATAACCGTGATTAGTGATAAACCCCAGTACCCCTTCGCCTGCCTGATCTATTTTCCACTGACTGAAACGGATAAATTTAACATAATCGTCCTGCAGCCATTTCGGATTCTTTTCGCCAAGCGGTTTCCCGTCTACCTGGTAATAGCCGTTATCTTTAATGCCGTTGCTATGTGTGTAGCCTTCCTTCAACAGACGATCTATCCATTTCCCTTTGTTTGCGGAATGCCCGGAATATGGAGGGTTGCCCATTATTACCAGTATGGGTTGCTCTTTTTTTACTTTTCCTGCCAGGTGCGATTCTTCGGAAAGAGAGGCCATCCCGGGCAGACTGCTTTGCTCAAGCTCCTCCATCTCAAGGGTATTGGTCAGATAGAGTTTAACCCTGTCATCCTTTCTAAGACTGCATCCAAGTTCTTCAAGAAGAAAAGACATCTTCAAATGACCCACGGCATAAGGCGCCATCATAAGCTCGAAGGCATAGAAGTTTTTAAGAATATGCTCCCTGATAAACCCTTCTTTGTCACCATCCCCGTATTTGGTAGTAAATTCACCGACTGCAAGCCTTGCCGCCTCCGCCAAAAATGTGAGCGTTCCCGAAGCCGGATCCAACACCGTAACGGTATCGCTTGCCATGCCGTCAACTCTTCCGAATCGATCCTTTAGAATATGGTGAAGCGAACTTACAATATAGGAAACAACCGGTTCAGGCGTGTAATACACGCCGCGTCTTTCCCGGGTTTTGGGATCGTATTCGGCAAGAAAAGTTTCATAAAAATGAACGACCGGGTCTTTTCCTTTGCCTTCTCTAAAATAGTCCTGAAGCAATTTGTTCACATCCGCCACAAATAACACCTCGGCGATATCATCGATAATCCATTCCATTTGGACAGGAACGTCTTCAAGTGAAATAAACCGGAAAACATCTCTTAATATACCGATGGTGTTAGGGATGTTGTCATAGGCGAGTTTTCTGTTGAAACCGTTTTTTGACCGCATGCGGGCGGCAAACAGGCCGTAGGTGATCGTCTGGGAATAGAGATCGGCAAAGTCCTCTTTTGAGAGACCGCTGATTAGAAATTGTCTGAACGCTTCATAAAATCCAAGGATAAAACCCTTGCCGGTTCTTTCTTCCTCGGCCAGTTCCTCGGCGATCACCTTATCTTTTAAGAAACTCGTGCGCTTGGCCAGCTCTATTGCCAGATTTTTTGCGTTATAAACCTTGGGCAGGGAAAACGAATAAAACTCTTCAATCAGCTTAAGAAAATCGGGCTCTTTTTCAACTGGCGGTATCGTTTTGAGCTTATGCACGATAAAAGGTCGTGCTATTAAGGCTTTGTTGGCAAGAATGCCGTTACGATAAAGCCTGAACTCAAAAAAATTGGTCAATATCAGGTTTGGAAAGGTATTCCTGTACCGTTTTAACTGTTCTGTATCCTCTATTGAATCCAGATTCTCAACAGTGGGGGCCTTGGCTTCAATATATCCTACAATATGCTGCTTTCCGTCCCAGATCCGAAAATCAGGATTGCCCGCCTCGGTTGTTTTGGGAAGCGTTGTAATGTGAATTTTGCCCTTGCCGAAAGATTCGGCCAGCTTATTCATCAGCGCTGCAAGGGTTGCATAATAGCTTTCTTCTCTGGCATCACCCTGATCTGTAATTTCAAATATTTTCTTCAGATATGATTTCAGCATTCAGATTACCTGGAATTTAACCTGTTGTTATCATTTATTAACTACTCACGTAGTCAGGCTGAAGGTATTTAGGCTGAAGGCTGAAGGATGCAGGAAGAGCGCTTTGACGGAGAGACACCTGCTCGCCATCGCGAGCTCAGGCAAGGCGGGCGGGGCAGATTTTTGCATCAAACACGGCTTCAAAGTGTGCAGTATTCCTGCTTTTCCTAACAGCCTTCAGCCTATCCACCTGAGCAGTTACTCAGCTTTTACCTTTCAGCCCAGATGATGCGCGGGCGATCTCTGCAGCCCTCAAACCACAATAGTCTAACAGTTCATTGCCGGTTCCCGACAGGCAGAATCTGTCTCTCACACCGATAATTTTTACAGGCACCGGACAATTTTCAGATACAACCTCACATACAGCGCTTCCCAGACCGCCTATTATGGAGTGTTCTTCAGCGGTTACAATCGCCCCTGTCTCCCTGGCGCAGGAAATTATCAGATTCTTATCGATCGGTTTGAGTGTGGACATATTTACTACACGGGCGGATATGCCCTTCGTTTTCAACAGATCT
>JAUWNZ010000036.1 GCA_030612385.1 Pseudomonadota bacterium
TATTCCTGCTCGAATCTGTCTGCCGCGGCAAGGTAAATTTTGTCCCTGTCGCTTAAGGCTTCTGCGCCGATAACGGTTGAAATTTCTCTCAGGCGGTTTCCTTCCGCATAGACCGCATAAGACTGCATGAATACGCTGTTATGATCTTCTCTGGTTTTTCCCTCTCCTATTCCTTCCTTCATCATTCTCGAAAGAGAGAGGAATACATCTATCGGCGGATATATTCTCTTCCTGTCAAGGGCTCTGGACAGGACGATCTGACCCTCGGTGATATACCCTGTAAGATCCGGTATGGGATGGGTAATATCATCATCGGGCATCGTCAAAATCGGCAGGATTGTCACCGATCCCTCTCTGCCCGATATTCTTCCCGCCCTCTCATACATGGAAGAGAGATCTGTATACATGTAACCCGGATAACCCCTTCTGCTCGGTATCTCTCCTCTCATGGCGGCAAGTTCACGAAGCGCATCGCAGTAATTCGTAATATCGGTCAGGATAACCAGCACATGCATGCCGTGTCTCCACGCCAGGTATTCGGCGGCGGTCAAGGCAAGGCGGGGCGTCGATAATCTTTCTATTACGGGAGATGATGCAGTATTGATAAAGGCTACCGATCTGCCGAGGGCGCCAGTCTCTTCGAGGTTGGATATAAAATAAGCGGCATCGTCATAGCTCACGCCGATCGCTCCAAATACAATTGCAAATGTTTCTTTGTCGCCTTTCAAGGCCGCCTGTCTTACTATCTGTGATGCTATCCTGTTATGAGGGAGACCCGATCCGCTAAAGATTGGCAGCTTCTGCCCTCTGACAAGAACATTCAAGCCATCGATGGCGGAGATGCCGGTTTCGATAAATTCGGATGGTGGCTGCCGGGATGCCGGATTTACAGGCGCTCCGTTAATGTCAACGTAATCCTCCGCCAGGATAGGTGCCCCGCCATCGATGGGCTCTCCGCTTCCGTCGAATATCCTTCCCAGTATATCAGCGGATACGGGCAGTTTCAATGTTTCGCCCTTGTATCTTACCCTGCTCTTCAGAAGATCGACCTCGCTGACACCGCCAAATACCTGGACGACCGTCATTTTCTTGCCTGCTTCAATGACCTGCCCGCTTCTCGTCTCGCCGGTTCCCAATTGAACGTCGACAATCTCGTTGAATCTGATGCCGGGGATACTCTCAATAATAAGGAGCGATCTTCTCGCGGTGCTGATCGCCTTTGTTTCTCTTATAAATAGTTGAGTGGATTCCACTATATTCCCTCTTTCTGATTTTCCATATCAGACCGTAAGTCCTCAATATATCCATCTATGTCTTCATTCGATATCTCTTTCATTCTTGATATTTTCTGCAACATCCGTGAAGAGGCGATCTCGCTTACCAAGGTTCCCGATGCAGATAGCTTCTGAGCAAGTTCATGAAATTTCATGATTGTTCCGAGCATCATATGCGCCCTTCGGGGAGTTGTATATGTGTCGACCGGATGGTAGGCGTTCTGCATAAGGAAATCCTCCCTTATCATTCTTGCGACAAGGAGAACCAGTTTATCATCTTCAGGCAGTGATTCAGGACCGACAAGCGTTAAAATTTCTTCTAATTCCGCCTCCTGTTGGAGTATTTTGAGCGCTATGTTTCTTGTTTCCGACCATTCGGGGCTGATTGAACTCCACCACTTTCTCGTTGCGTCTGTGTAGAGACTGTAGCTGCCAAGCCAGCTTATCGTAGGAAAATGTCGTTTATTTGCCAGGGCAACATCCAGTGAGTAGAGCGCTTCAACGATCCTGAGGGTATTTTGAGTGACCGGTTCGCTGAAGTCAGCTCCCGGAGGGCTTACCGCTCCGATTACGGTAACCGACCCCGTCCTCGACGGCCTTCCCTTGCACTCGACTCTTCCTGATCTCTCGTAGAATGAGGCCAGTCTTGAACCGAGATATGTCGGAAAGCCTTCCTCTCCTGGTGTCTCTTCCAGCCTTGCTCCTATTTCCCTCATCGCTTCAGCCCATCGTGAAGTGGAATCGGCAACGAGGAGCACATCGTATCCCATATCTCTGAAGTACTCAGCAATGGTGATGCCTATGAAGATGCTGATCTCCCTTGCCACAACGGGCATATTGGATGTGTTGGCGATAAATATTTCTTTTTCCTGTAATAGTCTGCCGGTGTTTGGGTCTTTAAGTTTCCTGAAACTATGGAGGACATCCGCCATTTCGTTTCCCCGTTCCCCGCAACCCACATAGATGTTTATCTGCGTCTGGGCCCATCTGGCCATCTGCTGCAGGGTTACAGTCTTTCCGGTTCCGAAGCCGCCGGGTATCGCTGCCTTGCCTCCAAGCGCCAGGGGAAACATGTAATCTATAATTCTGGTTCCGGTGATAAGCAGGTTTTCGGGATTCAATCTCTTTTTGTAGAGCCTGGGTTTTCTCGCCGGCCATCGCTGCATAAGTGTAATCTGTTTTTCCTTGCCTTTATCATCTACTACGAGCGCAACCGTCTCTTCTATCGTATAATCACCCTCGGAGATCTTCTGTATCGAGCCATTGACACCTATCGGCGCCATAATTCGGTGTTCCACGAGCCCTGTTTCAGAAACGGTGCCGATAATATCGCCCTCTTCGATCTGATCGCCGGCTTTGACTGAAGGTGTGAAATGCCACTTCCTGTTCCGGTCGAGGGGAGAGGTTCGCACTCCTCTTTCTATAAAATCACCTGTGGCTTCAATCATTGTAACAAGAGATCTCTGAGTGCCGTCGAAGATATTTCCAACGAGGCCCGGTCCAAGCTCCACCATCAGAATTTCTCCCGTTCCTTTGACCGGTTCCCCAACGCGAAGTCCAACGGTGTCTTCATAGACCTGTATGACCGCCTTATCTTCCTCGAGCCCGATTACCTCTCCGGCAAGCCTTGCATCCCCAACCTCGACGACTTCGTATACACGTGTTCCCCGCATCTCTTCCGCGATTACGACGGGCCCCGAAATCCTCCAGATCTTCCCCATTAATCATTCCTTTCCACAGGGCGCTGAATCTCTATGGCAAATCCTAATAATTTCTTCGTGTAAGATTTGTAGAATTCTCTTACATCTTCTCTTTCTGTATCAAATCTTGGAGGTATCTCGACAATGACCGGAGTTACCGTCTTCTTTTTCTCGATGTATTTGATAAGGTCATCCACGTAATCCGTCCAGTTTTTCGGTATCAGGATTATCCCGATCGATGTATCTTTTTCAAATTCCCTTAGCGCTTCCCTGACTTTTTCCCCGACATTGCGGTCGTCTTCTATCACCCTGTATTCGTCAACCCCGGCGAGCCGCATGAGCGCTGCCTGATCTTTATTGCCGATAACGGCGATCTTCAACTTCTTCGGTTGCATCATGGCGCAATCACCAGATAGTCCTTAATCTCTGACAGCGGTATGCCATCTGCCAGTGCCTTCAGGATTAGTCTTACATTTCGTATCTCCAGTTCCTTCAAGATTAGATACCAGAATATGTTAAGGGACGTTAATATCCTGGGGGAGAGTAGTTCATTCAACAATCGAAATTTGTGTTTGTCTATAGTCCTGTCTATAGCCGTTATGTTTCCTCCCCGCTCATAGCTTTTTAAAATTTCCAGTGCCATCTGATGGTATTCGGTATGTTCCAGTCCGGCCGCTATTTCGGCGGGCTTGAGAGAGAACAACTCTTTTACGATGCGGCCTGAGAGCATATGCCCCCCATCGAGCGCGGCCTTCCCGGCAGGGGCTTCCTTCCCGGGGAGGACAGATCGAAAAACGGCCTGAAGATTTATAAAATCGATCATAATGCCGAGGGCTTTGATAGATACGCGACTATCCCCCATCTTTGCCATCGTGCCTGTCAGTCGCACATAGTACATCCTGCCCAGCCCGGCTTCCCATTTCGGCATAGACCCTATATCGATTTCTTTAATATCTTCTACGATAGATGCGTAATCAACCAGGTCGCATTTCACAAGCGCGTCAATGATTCCGTCGACACTCTTTACATCCGACAACCCATCGAGATATCCCTGGTCATAAATTATGCCCAGCGGCGCCATGGGAGCTGTTTTGCCGGCTAAAACCTGTCTTAATGATATCTTTGTATTCAAGACATCATACTTTTCCATGTACAGATCGGCGAGACGAATAATGTCGGAGGGAAGGTTCAACCGGCGGAGGCGCTTCACGCATTCCCCGAGGTATCTCCATAGATATTGATCGGCATCGTCAAAGGTTTTGACAGGTTGCTCCCGAAGATAACCGCCAATGTCAGTATCTCTAATGGCTTCCAGTATATCCTGGGTGGTCGATTTTTGCAGCATTTCATCGACATGGCCGGCAGATATAACTCTGACCTCTTCGCCTTTAAGATAGGCTGATGAAAATGCGTAACGAGCGCTGATTAGATTCAACTTTCACCCGCCCCAAAGAGTTTACCACCGATTTCCGGCAATATTTTTGCCATCAACATATCGAGTCTGGTATCGAATGTATTATCGATGCTCACCATGCCATTGGTCTTCTCGGCAAGAATCCCGCCCAGGCAGTCAATCTCCCTGACTTCTGTTATTTTTTCGCTTAAGCTGCTGTTCTCTTCAATAATCTTACTGACATCGCCGGCGTCTTTATGGGAGACAAATATCCTGACACTGTCTTCCGTTTCGAAGGCATCGATTGCCTCTTTGATGAGATGGAGGAGTGATTTTTTGTCAGGTGCAGCCTGTCGCAGTTCATTCTTAACCTTTGAAATAATCTCATTGATGACGGCGTTCTTTTGCTTCAATATTTCCTGACGGGCTTTCAGTGAGGCCTGGGCCAGGATCTTTGATGCCTCGCGGCGGGCCTCATCGATGATCATCTTTTTTTCCTTTTCGAATCTCTGTCTCCTCCGGTCTTTTGCCTCTTCGATCATCTCGCTTGCCCTGAGCCCGGCGTCGCTTGTGATTTTGTCGGCATCCTTCCCGGCCTTTTCGAGAACGGCTTTCCTTATTTTATCAGCTTTCATAATATGTTCTACATAAACCCCGCAATGTTCAACGCCATGATTACAAATACCAGTCCCAGTACACCGATAAGTTCCACAAAGACGGCGAGCATCATCGATGTGGTGAGTATCTGCCCCTTTGTTTTTGGCAGAAGCGCTATGCCTGAGGCGCAAACCGATCCCTGGAAAATCGAGGAAAAAAGCTCGGCGACGGCGCCCATAACGCCGATGGAAAGAACCCCGATACCGGCGCCGCCGGTAGCCGGAAGGTTCGGGCTGACCACGGTAAGGATAATGATAAAAATGATCAATCCATAAAAGGTTTGTGTCATGGGAAGAGACGCGAGCACTATAATATTTCTCAACTGTCCCGGTTCTTCGGAAAGAGTCGCCACTCCGGCGGATGCGGCCATTGAAATACCTATCGCCGATCCAGCCAGACCTCCCGCCAGTGCGGTTGCCCCCCCCAGTGTGGCAAGAGCCTGTATTTCAGTCATTTTTTCACCTCGTTTTAAGATTTTGTGCCTACAACCACATGCCTTTGATGCCTCAGATGAAACGGAGCATATTCTCTACCACCCCCTTCATAAAACTTCATTAAAAATTCCACAAAACACAGCCTGAGTGAATGTATAAAAGCTGCCAGGCTGCTAAGAAGCAGATTGAAGACATGCAGGACGACAAGCATTATCATGGCCACGATAGATGCAATAACGAATCCGGCGACGCCGGGTATCAAATTTCTTAGAGTGGAAGAAAACCATTCGGCGAGAAGATTGAAAGATGAGGCGAGATAAAAGGTTGCAAGACCCACTCCCGCCAGCCTGGAGTATGACATGATATCCCCCAGGAAGCCGGTGAGATCAAATATCCAGAAGATCGCCCCCATAAGGCCCATCTGCATCAATGCCCCGATGACAATGAATATCAGGCCCGCGGATAAAGGATAGACAAAGGCGGAATACACTTCTGGGCCTAATGGCAGGAGTCTTATGTGCAACAGGGTCTCAAAGAGATAGGGTATGCCGAAAATCTCTGAAAGGAATAATCCTGTTTTGCTGAGTATCAATCCCTTGTTGCCTTTCCTGATCCCTCTGATGAGCGCCAGTATATGGGCCGTGTTTACATGAATCATCCCTATAAGCAGCGAAAGGATAATAAATGAGATGGGGTCGGAGAGTTGTTTTTGCACCTGTCCCGCCAATGCGATGGTTTTTAACTCGATGCTGAAGTACCTGTTCAGAAAATCTCCGAGAAAGGTTCCGGAAAGTAATCCAAAAAGAAGAGCCGCCGATCCGCTGATGTACAAGACGTTGCGAAACAGATGGACCCCCTCGGAGGCTGGATCGTCCACAAGTTTATCCAGTAGAAATCCGGCTAATAAAATAAGTCCGATAGCATATACCACGTCATTGAGCATAAGTCCGAAGAAGAAGGCGAAGAAATAGGCCACAACAGGTGTGGGATCCCAGTCGCCGTATCCGGGAAGACTGAAGAGGTTTACGATGACCTGAAATGGTCGAATAGCGGGAGGATTTTTAAGCTTCGTTGGAGGCTCATCCCCTGGAGCGGGACACTTTGTTTCAATAAATACATGCTCCAGGGTCTCATTTAATCTGGAAGTTGCCGCAGCTATGCTGCCTTGCGGCACCCAGCCCTCAATCAGGGTGACATATTTTGACTCGCATGCCTGTTTGAGGACGGACAACCTTTCGCGCTCCGCGGTGAGTAGTTCCCTGAAGAGGACTATCCCGTCTAAATCTTCTTCGATCAGGATTTGCGTCTCTTTTTGAGATTCCTCTATCTCCTCCTTCATTTTGCGAATTATTTCATCGCTCTCTTGTAAAAACTCCCTCATGGTCAGCTCTTCAGCCGGTATCTTCATGCTTGTCGCCCCAATCTCCCTGATCAGGGTTTCTATAAACTTTCGATTTTCAGCGCCTGCAATAAAATAGATTGCGATTTTGTCTTCAACATGGACAGTGATATCCTGGAGCAGGAGCCGACCTGCTTTTTCTTTAAATATCTTATAGGCTTCTTTGGAAAGGGCCAGGATATCAGTGAAAATATAGCTCCCGGAGTAATGCAGGTCTTTCAGAGATACATTTATCTCACCTGACAGGGTGTCAAGGTATTTTCCAAGCTCTTCAAGATTTGCAGTTTCTTCCTTTAGTCGCCCGGTTTTCCCTGTAAGTTTTATAAATCTATCATGGATTTTGCTGATCCGGTCTGTAATTTCATCAAGGGAGCGGGGTGTAATATATTCCGGCAGAAGGATAGTTCTTCCCTCTTTTAGATATGCAATGATATCATCTGCATAGGTCAGCGCTTTCTTTGCGCGACTTACATCCCTTTCAATTGCCGCTTTGTCGACAGGTCCCAGTTCCGTTGCCTTTTCAACATGGAGAACGCCAATTTTCTGCAGTAGATTGAGAGTCTTGCCGGAGAGGTTCTTGAGGGTTATCACCTTCATCTTCATCATTGATTCGGGTGTATTTATAAATAAGGGTATCATCCTGGCGGGATCCTCCGGTAAAGTCAGCCTTTAGAAGTTTATCTGAAATCCCTCCGTTCTCCATTTAATAGGGTAAGGGGGATTTTCATATTTCGTTGTGGCAGCAAGCCATGAAAGTTTCTCCGGCTTTTGAAACTCTTAGAAATCAATTGACAAAACCCATATGTGATAATAGCATATTAGTTTTATAGATGGCAACTATTGACTTTTGTGTATGGGTTGTGGGTGGCCTTAGCGTGAGTGATCGTAAGAGGTTTCGGGAGATAATTGATAGTTTTCCAGGATCGAAGGTCCTGGTGGTGGGAGATTTAATGGTTGACCAGTTTATCTGGGGTCAGGTGTCCCGCATTTCTCCGGAGGCTCCGGTGCCTGTTGTCAAGGTTACCTCTGAAAGCTTCCTTTTAGGCGGCAGCGCCAATGTGTTGAATAACGTATTTTCCATGGGAGGAGGGGTTGCCGTTACCGGTGTCATCGGGTCGGATGATATGGGAAGGTGGTTGATAGCAAGATTAAGGAAGATGAATGTTGATACGAAAGGTATCGTTGTAGAGCATGACCGCCCCACCACTGTGAAGACAAGGATTGTAGCCCACAGCCAGCAGGTGGTAAGATTTGACAGGGAGAATAAACAGCCGGTTAACTCAGACAGCATTGACAGGATAGTAGAGTATGTCGAGGCGGTGCGGGATGACCTGGGCGCAGTTGTGATTTCGGATTATAACAAAGGTATTGTCTCGAAAAGACTGTTAAACGGAATTAAGGAAGTAATATCCGGCAGGAATGTTGTTGTTTGTGTTGACCCGAAACAGGGCGACTTTTCTCTCTATCAGGATCTTGACATGATAACACCCAATCATCATGAGGCCGGACGCGCCGCAGGTCAGGAGATTGTCAGCGAGGATGATCTTGTCAAAAGCGGGGAAACTCTTCTTGAGAGATTTGGTTTTAAGGCTGTCCTTATAACCAGGGGCGAGGAAGGTATGAGCCTCTTTGAGAATAATGGCGGGATTACCCATATTTCCGCTGTTGCGAGAGAGGTCTTTGATGTGACCGGCGCCGGAGATACTGTAATAGGCGTCTTAGCCCTCTGTCTTGCAGCCGGCGCAACATTTAAGGAAGCCGCAGTTCTGGCAAATCACGCCGCCGGGATTGTTGTGGGAAAGGTGGGAACTTCCACTGTTTCGAGGGAAGAACTTATGATGGTGTGTAACTACTCAGCCACAGATTCACACGGATGAACGCAGATAGGTTTAAATACAAAGAAATCACGTAACTATACAGGCGGGTAGGCTGAAGTCTCTTGGTCTTTTAATTGTAAGATTCTTGCAGAAGTGGCTTCGCCCTTCGACAAGCTCAGGGTACGCTGGTCCCTGAGCTTGTCGAAGGGCGCAAACACGAAATAACTGCGTGGAGACAGGAAATAGGAGAAAAAATATCAGTGATAATCCGCGTAGATCGGTGGCTGAATAGTTACATTCTCCAATGTTTC
>JAUWNZ010000195.1 GCA_030612385.1 Pseudomonadota bacterium
CTTTTTGCCTCTCCTGTTTCTGAGAAGGAGGTCTTTCCCGTAATTCCCGGATAGTCTTTTAACTTAAAAAGACCGTCTTTCAAGTCGTCTCTAATCTCAACATCGTTTTTATATATGGTGCTTACCATAATGCCGGCAGCATCGTATGCTATGGCCTCCAGACAAACAGGTTCCCTCCCGCAGGCGACATAGAAGTTGTCGATAAAATTCCTGACAGAGGGATAAAAACTATCCCGGAAGAAACCATCGACAAAGATGGCCCCCTCAAGATATTTACCCTCTTCCTTGAGAAGGTCGGGAGAATTCCAGTTGCTGGTTCCGAGAAGTTGAATTCCAGTCACATCATAAAAGGCCAGTTGCGGAGCTATCATCCTTACTCTAAAGCATGAATCAGGGATAAAAAGGGCATCGAAATCGATTATCGGTCTTGGGCTCTCTTTTGATTTATTGTCTTTTTCCATGGAACAAAGGCCGGTTAACGACTTGATCTCTTTGCCGAAATCCGTCTGTTTATTGTGATAGAACTCCACCGCCCTTATCTCTCCACCCCAGCGCAGCGCCTCATCCCGGAATAGATTCATCATCTCGATGCCATGGTCATCTTTCGGATAAAGTATGGCAAATCTGGTCATTCCGAGGTTCTGAATAGAATACTTTACCAGTGTCCTTATCTGCATCAGATCGGTCATGAAATCCCGGAAGACATAATCTCCAATGTCGGCTATTTCCCTGTTCCGGCTCAGGGTAAGTATGGGAACGCTCAGCTTTTGAGCTTCAGTGGCGGCCTTACGAGCAGCAACGTTTCCGAGAGGCCCTAATATCCCGATCACTTTGTCCTGTTTTGCTAATTTAACCACGGCATCTCTTGCTGTGGCCGGATCGCTTTTCGAATCTTCAATAAAAAGTTTTAGCGGACTTTCCTTGTCAGGATCGAGTATCCCTGTGGCAAGAATAATGGCTTCAAGCGACCTGTTGCCGTAGCGCGCATATCTTCCGGTGAGAGGGAGTATACAGCCAATGGCGTTACGATCCACAAATTCTAATTCTTTTATCCTTTCCCGAAGCTTCTTGGCCTTTTCAAGATATGGATGTCTTCTATTGTAGAAGATAAATTTACTTAAATAACTTCTCGCTTTTTTAAAGTCCTTGTTTTGATAATGGGCCTGAGCGATGGAATAGAGTATGTGTCCTGACGGATACCCATACCAGTGAGATCGGCGCATCTTTTCAAGCTGGTTAAGGGAAAGTCTTTCATGGATAATGGCCTCGGTTTTCTTTTTAATATCATCTGCAGGAATTGTCACGGGTCTTTTTTTTATCGCTTTGAGATAGTTTGTCACGGCATCAAAAGGCCTTCCCTGCTCCATGAAATTGTCACCGGTAAGTGTTAGTATCCGGGATTCCCTTTCTCTTTCAACCACAGGTATCCCTGCACACCCCGTCACAATTAGAATAATTATCAATGCCCAAATCATGTTTCCCCTTTTACAAAGGGTGATAATTTTAGAGAAACGCTTTGCCATATAGAAATCCTTCATTTCGGAAATGTTGCGAGAAATATAGCAAGTAATTGCAAAAAAGTAAAAGGGCAAGTAAAGGAAACGGTATTGGATTGGATTGGATGGTGGATTTGGGCATTGACATATACTCGTCTTTCATCATAAAATTATTTTTAACTCAGATTTTACAGTAGTGATCTGCCACAAAGTCTGAGTTGGAAAAATCGTAACACTTTAGCCCTTTGAGAAAAAACTCTGACAGGATAACAGGATAAACAAGATTTTGGTGAACGGAAAGTTGGAATCAAACGCAAAGTAAGGGATTTTGATGAGGATTTACAGGATAAGTTTTGATGTTTTAATCCTGAATATCCTGTTAATCCTGTCAACTTTTTCTCCTCATTTTTTTTATCATGGCTATAAAAACCAGGATTGTCTGTCCCAACTGCGGTACGGAGATTGAGTCATATCGAAATCCCCTGCCGACCGTTGACATAATAATCGAACTGGAAGGCAGTGGGATCGTTCTCATCAAAAGAAAAAATCTACCCATCGGATGGGCAATCCCCGGAGGTTTTGTGGATTACGGAGAGTCTCTTGAGGAGGCGGCAATAAGGGAGGCAAAGGAAGAGACATCACTCGATGTCATTCTCGTGGAGCAGATGCACACATACTCAAAACCGGACAGGGATCCCCGCCAGCATACCATATCCACTGTATTCATTGCCCGGGGAAGGGGAACACCTGTTGCGGCAGATGATGCCGGCGAAATCGGCATATTTAATCGAGACAGTTTGCCACGCCCTCTCATGTTCGACCATGAGCAGATGCTGGCGGATTATTTCGACAAGATATTACGATAAGTATTGACAGTTTCAGATGGGAGTGTTAGACGCAATCTTGTTGATCTAATTTGTATCAGTTCAATAAATAGGGGAAGTCCAGACACGCAGCCGCCTCCATCTTCAGGAAGCGGGGTTTGGGCGTAGAGGTTATGCATTTGAGCCTTGCACAGCCCCTGTAGCGGAGACCTTCAGGTCTCCATATTCACGTAACACAGTATGACTGAAACACATGGAAGGCTGAAGCCTTCCGCTACATGCTTCTGCCATATGCCTTTCGCTATTCATTGAGCTCGTTCAATGATTAAAATCTATCAACCGTGAACCCCTGAACCTTGAACCCGAGCAGTTACCAGCCTTTTACCTTGTTCTAATACAGCGGAATATAACCCTCTTTTTCGACAATCACCTGTCCTTTGGGACTCACCACAAAATTGATGAAATCGGCAACTGCCCCTTTTGGCCAGCCGTCGGTGAACATGAAAAGTGGTCTTGCAATGGGGTATGTCCCGGACAGGGAAGTCTGAACAGAGGCCTCTATTCCGTTCACCTTTAATGCCTTGACGCTGCGGTTCAGATAGCCAAGCCCGATATATCCTATGGCATACCTGTTCTTAGAAACGGTCTGAACAACCGCCCCGTTGGATGCCTGCATCTGTGCTCTGGATGTCACCCTGGCCTTGTGGAGAACCTTCTTTTCCCAGACCTCATAGGTGCCTGAACTGGTGTCTCTCGATACCACAACAATCTTCATATCTTTTCCGCCGACCTCTTTCCAGTTCCCGATCTTTCCCTGATAGATGAGGCTCATCTGTTCAATGGCGAGATCGTTCACGGGATTGTCCGGATGAACAATCGGACAAATGGCGTCGATAGCGATACGATGGGGGACAGGCAAGACACCCCTGTCCATGGCAAGTTTTATCTCCTTATCCTTCAGAAAACGGGAAGCATTCGCGATATCGGTAGACCTGTCTATCATGGCCTTGATACCGTTGCCCGAACCGCCGCCGGACAGGGAGATATTAACATCTGAATGGTTCTGCATGTAAACCTCGGCCGCCGCCTG
>JAUWNZ010000062.1 GCA_030612385.1 Pseudomonadota bacterium
CCCTTCACAGAAATATATATGGACACCGCTTTTTTTTAATTCCACCAGCTTGTCCACAATCATTCTGAAATCAGGGTATATCACTCCTTTCCTGCAAAACCAGAAATCAAAAAAATCTCCCACAATAAAAAGGTGATCGACTTCACCTTTAATCAGGTCAAAAAATCTCAACAACAAATTGTAACCGGGGTCTTTTTTGGTTTGCAGGTGAGCATCGGATAAGAAAATTGCTTTCATTGCTTGTATCCATTCATCGCAAAGAACGCAGAGTTCGCTGAGAAACTATTTTTGTAAGCCAAGAACGTAAGCGTTCACGGAAATTAGAAATTGGAAATCGGAAATCTGGCCTTCATGCTTTGGTACTGTCAACTCGTTTCACCTCTCTCAATCGTCCTTTGTTGTGCCAACGTAGCCACAAAAAGCTTTTGGTGGATTCGCTCCGCTTAATCCACTCTACGAACTACCCGAAAGGGACACTCTGCGGTGAACGGTTATTATTTCTCAGTGGCTTTTTTGACCAGGTTCTCGGAATTCTTGAACATGATTTCGATCTCCTCGCCGCTCATACCTGCGCCGGCGGCAATATTTCGAGCCATCTCTTTGTTCACAAGGTCTTGCGGGGAATGGGCGTCGCTGTTTAAGACGAGACCGGCGTTGAGCTTACTGGCAAGCTTTGCAACATGTCCATTAGTTAAACAATGTCCACGTCTGGCGGATATCTCTAAGAATACGGAGTTTCCGGCACATAGTTTTACCTCCTCCTCAGTTATCAAGCCTGGATGGGCAATTATGTCCACGGGTGATTTAGCGGCGGCAAGATTGGTCCCGGGGATAACCGGTTCTACGATTGTTTCTCCGTGCACTACAACGATCTTTGCGCCCATTTTTCTGGCCTCTTCCGCCATCTCAAAAATACTGTCGGGCGGAACATGTGTAATTTCGACTCCGGGAATAATCTTGATAGAATACGCATCGGATATTTTCTGACAAACCTTCACTATACGCGGGATGATAAAGTCCATATTCGAGTGGTCAACATGATCTGTTATTGCGATAGCCCGGTATCCGGCTACGGCAGCTCTTCTTACCAGCTCCGAGGGGATTAATTCCCCGTCGCTGAAGATTGAATGAGTATGGAGGTCGATCATATAAATCCTCTTTTACATATCTTTTGTGTTTCCAGTTGACGATAAATTTGTTAACAGACTTCGAGAGTAAGGTCAATAAAAGATATACGCAGCCGCTCGAACCCCGAAACTCGAAACTCGAAACCCAAAACTCGAAACCGTGTCTGAACGAGGTTTTCGTTCAGGCACTAATTATAATCGTTGTTGACAATTGGGCATGCCTTTATTATTATATATTACGCTGTTGAATAGGCGAGAGTGGCGGAATTGGTAGACGCACTGGATTTAGGATCCAGCCCGTTCATGCGGGTAGGGGTTCAACTCCCCTCTCTCGCACCACTTTTGGGTGTTAAGGAGCTGAGATGGTTGGTGAAATAAATGTTGATATTAAAGTTGAAGAAATTAATCCCGTAAAGAAGAAGCTGTCGTTTGATATCCCATGGGGTGATGTAAAGAAAGAATTGGATTCACAGTATAGAGATGTCGGCAAGACCGCCAGGATTAAGGGATTCAGGCAGGGCAAGACTCCTCGAAACGTGTTGGAGATGCATTATAAGGGTCATGTAGAGGAGCAAACGGTGTCGAATCTAATGGGGACATCTTACGAGAAGGGCCTGAAGGAAAATGATATATTGCCGGTTGCAGAGCCGGTTGTAGATCAGGGCAAAATCGAAAAAGACAAGAGTTTTACATTCTCTGCAACCGTTGAAATTAAACCTGTAATCGAGCCCAAAGATTACCTCGATCTTGAACTTGAAAAAGATGAGGTCACTGTTACTGATGCGGATGTCCAGGCGAGACTTGAAGAGCTTCGCAATGTACACAGTACCCTTGAAAATCTTGAGAGTGACAGAGGCGTCATAGAAGGTGATTTTGTCTATGTTGATTTTGAGGGAAAGCATGAGGACAAACCTGTCAAGGAGTTGACGCAGGAAAACTATCTGCTTGAGATCGGTTCCAGAAGATTTCTTCCCGGTTTTGAGGAACAGTTGACCGGCATGAAAACAGGAGAATCAAAAGAAATTGATGTAAAAATTCCTGATAAATATTATTTGAAAGAGATTGAAGGGAAAGAGATATCTTTTTCGGTTACAGTAAAAGACATTAAAAAGAAGGTATTGCCGGAATTAAATGACGACTTTATTAAAAACTTCGAGAAATATGAATCTCTAAATGATCTGAAGCAGGACATAAGGAAATCCCTGGAGGAAGAAAGGGGGATCGATGTTAATACAGACTTGAACAAACGCATTGTCGATGTACTCCTCGAAAAAAATGAATTTGATATCCCTTCCGCATTTATTGAAAGGCAGATATTCTCCATGATGCTGGATACTCAGAGGAGGATGGTTATGGGAGGCGCCGACCCCAACAGCGCTGCGGAGGCCAGTCTGAACTTACGTGACAGGTTCAAAGAAGAGGCTGAAAAGATAGTAAAGTTTTCATTGCTCTTTGACAGCATTGCCGGAAAAGAATCCATAACAGTTAGCGAAGAGGAAATAGAAGAAAAAATGAGAGCGCTTGCAGTGAGACAGGGCCAGGATTACGAGTCGTTCCGAAAATCCTGTGAAGATGGTAATATGATAGAAGAGATGAAGACGGAAATGCTCAGAGAAAAAACCCTTGATTTTATAAAGGAGAAAGCTAAAATAACGCTTGCAAGAAAAGATATTGATGAAAAGTCGGAGGAGAAATAAATGCCTTTGATCCCTATGGTCGTTGAACAGGATGGCAGAGGAGAAAGAGCCTTTGATATATATTCAAGACTGTTGAAAGACAGGATTATATTCCTTGGGACTGCTGTTGATGATGAAGTGGCAAACCTGATAGTAGCTCAGATGCTCTATCTCGAGGCTGAAAATCCTGATAAAGATGTCTTTTTCTACCTCAACAGTCCGGGTGGTGTCGTTAGTTCAGGATTGGCTATCTATGACACAATGCAGTACATTAAGCCGGCGGTTTGCACAGTCTGTATAGGGCAGGCCGCAAGCATGGGGGCATTGATTCTTGCAGCGGGAGAGAAGGGGAAAAGATATGCGCTTCCCCATTCGAGAATACTTATCCACCAACCGCTTGGGGGGTTTCAGGGTCAGGCCACCGATATTGATATTCAGGCCAGAGAAATATTAAGATTGAAAGAAGAATTGAATCGTATACTGGCTGAAATTACCGAACAGCCTTTTGAAAAACTTGTAAAAGATACGGAAAGAGACTATTATATGACGGGCGAGCAGGCAAAGGAATATGGAATAATCGATGAGGTTATCACAAGAAAAATTACGTTTGACAAGTTGCTGGTTTCGTAAAATTGTGCATATTTCGAGTAACTACTCAGCCACAGATTCACGCAGATGAACGCAGATAGGTTTAAATACGAAGAAATTACAGATATTATTCTTATTATATATTGTCCTTACTGAGTATGGACTATGTGTAGAAAAGCAGAGTTTAAAAGATTTGTATATGATAATAAAAGAAAAAATATCAGTGATAATCCGCGTGGATCGGTGGCTGAATAGTTACAGGGAGATAACATAATGACTAAGAAAATCAAAAGTACTCAGGGAAGACAAGAGATGCTTTTCTGCTCGTTTTGCGGAAAAGCTCAGAGCGAGGTAAAAAAACTGATTGCGGGTCCTGCTGCGTATATCTGTGATGAGTGTATCGAGTTGTGTGATTCTATTATACGAGAGGAATGTGAAGTCCGGATTGCAGACAACAGTAAGAATGAAGTTCCGGAACCCAAGGATATAAAGAAATTTTTAGACCAGTATGTCGTGGGACAGGAAAGACCCAAAAAGGTTCTTTCAGTAGCTGTTTATAATCATTATAAGAGATTGCTTTCAAATGTTGATCTGGGCGGGGTCGATCTCCAAAAGAGTAATATTTTGCTGATGGGGCCAACCGGCTCGGGCAAGACCCTTCTCGCCAAGACGCTCGCAAAAATGTTGAATGTTCCCTTTACTATAGCTGACGCCACGACCCTGACCGAGGCGGGGTATGTGGGGGAAGATGTGGAAAATATTATCCTGAGTCTCCTCCAGAATGACGATTATGATGTGGAGAAGGCTTCAAGGGGGATTGTCTATATTGATGAGATTGATAAGATCTCAAAAAAATCCGGAAATCCTTCGATCACGAGGGACGTGTCCGGTGAAGGTGTGCAACAGGCTCTCTTGAAAATAATAGAGGGAACGACAGCGAGTATACCGCCCAAGGGCGGGAGAAAGCATCCACAGCAGGAATTTATCCAGATTGACACAACAAATATATTATTCATCTGTGGTGGAGCTTTTAATGGTCTGGAAGATATCATCGAGAAGAGAACCGGTGTAAATTTGCTTGGTTTTGGAGCCGACATAAAGAGTAAGAAAGAAAAAAAACTTGGCGAAATACTCCCCGATATCCAACCGGAAGACCTTTTGAAATATGGTTTAATTCCGGAATTTATTGGCCGCCTGCCCGTTATTGCAACTCTGGGTGAACTGGATGAGAATGGTATGGTACGAATACTTGTAGAGCCGAAAGATGCTATTGTAAAACAATATGAAAAGATGTTTGAATTTGAAAATGTAAAACTTAAATTTACAGATGATGCGCTTATGGCCATTGCAAAGTTATCCGTGGAGAGAGGATCCGGAGCAAGAGGACTCCGGGCAATAATGGAAAGTGTTATGCTTGATGTAATGTACGATATACCTTCAAGGGATGATGTCAGAGAGTGTGTAATCAGTGAAGATGTAATAATGAACAGGGAAAAACCGATCCTGCTTCTTGAGGTAGAATCTGAAACAGCATGAAATAAGATTTCACGAATCAAAAGTTTAAGGAAATAACAATTATGTTCAATTTTGGCAAAGGTAATGAAAAAAAAGAAAATATGGTTATTCCTCTCCTTCCATTGAGAGATGTTGTGGTGTTCCCCTATATGATCGTGCCTCTTTTTGTCGGCAGGGAAGAATCGATAAATGCCCTCGAATCCGCCATGAAACACGATAAAGAAATATTTTTAGCAGCGCAGAAGAGCGCTCAAAAAGAAGATCCGACAAAAGACGATATCTACATGGTTGGCACTGTAGGGATCATTATTCAGCTATTGAGGCTTCCGGATGGAACGGTGAAGGTTCTCGTTGAAGGAAAAAAGAGGGGGAAGATCAAAAGATATATTCCCAATGTAGATTTTTATCTTGTTGATGTTGAAGAGATGGAAGATAGCGGCAGCGCCACAACCGTTAAGATAGAAGCGTTAATGAGGAGCGCTTCGGAAACACTTGAGAAGTATTTAAGGTTGAGCAACAGGATACCCTCCGGGGTAAATACAGTTGTATCATCTATAGACAGTCCTTCGAAGTTGACCGATGTTATAGCGTCTCATCTTAGTGTCAAGCTGGAGAGCAGGCAAAAGATTTTGGAAATGTTAGAAGTGCCGGACAGACTTGAAATGATATATGAACTAATGCTCTCTGAAATAGAAATCCTTCAGGTAGAGAAAAAGATAAAGGGACGTGTAAAGAAGCAGATGGAAAAGACCCAGAAGGACTACTATCTTAATGAACAGATGAGGGCAATCCAGAATGAGATGGGGGAGAAGGATGACTTCAAGAGTGAAATTGAGGAGATCGAGAAAAGGTTAAAGAAAAAGAAATTATCGGACGAGGCAGCCAAAAAGGTAAAGCAGGAAATAAAGAAATTAAAGATGATGTCGCCCATGTCTGCCGAGGCAACGGTGGTCAGAAATTATATAGACTGGATATTGGATATGCCCTGGTCTAAAAAAACTTCAAACAAGCACACTCTAAAAGAATCGGAAGTAATATTAGAAGAAGATCATTACGGTCTTAAAAGAGTTAAAGAGAGGATATTGGAATACCTTGCGGTTCAGACCTTAGTGAAAAAGAATAAGGGGCCAATTCTCTGTCTTGTTGGACCTCCAGGCGTCGGCAAGACATCCGTGGCCAAATCGGTTGCAAGGGCCACTGACAGAAAATTTGTCAGGTTCTCACTTGGCGGCATTAGAGATGAGGCTGAGATAAGGGGGCATAGAAGAACGTATATCGGCGCCATGCCTGGAAAGATTATTCAACTGCTAAAGAAGGCCGGTTCAGATAATCCTGTATTTTGCCTTGATGAGGTTGATAAATTAAGCTCGGATTACAGAGGAGATCCTTCCTCGGCTCTTTTAGAGGCGCTCGATCCGGAGCAGAATGATGCCTTCAATGATAATTATCTCGAGGTCGATTATGATCTCTCCGATGTGATGTTTATAACGACTGCCAATATCCTGGATACGATACCGGCGCCTCTCAGGGACAGGATGGAGGTTATTCGAATTGCGGGATATACGGAACAGGAGAAGTTAAAAATAGCGAGGAGATTTCTCGTTCCGAAAGAGATTGAAGCAAACGGCCTGACAAAGGAGAATATCAGTTTTTCCAATGGCGCCATTCTGAATATTATAAGGCAGTACACAAGAGAGGCTGGAGTTAGAAGCCTGGAGAGAGAAATTGCATCGATATGCAGAAAAGTGGCCAGAGAGATTGTTACTAACGGTAGTAGTGGACAGATTAAGATAACATCCAATTCACATCAAAAATATCTTGGTGTTCCAAAGTTCAGGCATGGAGAAACCGAGGGAAAAGACGAAATAGGACTGACGGTCGGTCTGGCCTGGACTGAGGTAGGAGGTGAACTTCTCACTATAGAAACATCTCTTATGCGTGGCAAAGGTAATTTAATTCTGACCGGGAAGTTGGGAGATGTAATGCAGGAATCCGCCCAGGCTGCTCTCACTTATGTGCGTGCGAGGGCTGATAGCCTTGGGCTTTCAGAAGATTTTTATAGAAAAACAGATATTCACGTGCATGTTCCTGAAGGAGCTATACCAAAAGATGGACCATCCGCCGGGATAGCCATAGCAGTGTCGATAGCCTCGGCTTTTCTAAAGAGAAAGGTAAGAGGGGATCTGGCAATGACCGGTGAGATT
>JAUWNZ010000033.1 GCA_030612385.1 Pseudomonadota bacterium
AACCGTTCCGGGATGATGCTGTAAATCTTTTGAAACAATTACCCGAAAGCAGCCATCTTCCAATCCACTGGGGAATGTCCATGTCTTCCTATCCATTTTTTGGGGTCATTGCCGAGGCAGTTGGTCGGTTATTCAAACTGCAAAGTGAAATCGCGTCATCCCAGATTCAAAGACGTATCAAAGAGGAACTGGGAGAGAGAGAAACTGTAGCCCGGTCCACCAGACGTATCCTCAGATGTTTTGTAGATTGGGGTGTATTGCAAGACACGGGGGAAAAGGGAATTTACAAAGCGGTGCCACAGCTACCAGTTAAAGATAAAAGACTAAAGAGTTGGCTCATTGAAGCAGCACTGATTTCATGCAAATTCAATTCTCTGCCACTCAGAAGCGTTTTTGAAAAACCGGTATTTTTCCCCTTTAAGATCAAACAGATAACATCAAGGGAACTGGAAAGTAACTCCCGACTGGATTCCTTCCGTCATGGCCTCGATGAAGACATGGTGACAGTAAGGAAGGTCAGAGGGGCGCGTCCACAGTCTTGACAAAAGGCTTCTCTCCGTAAAACAGGGGAAACGATCTTAGTTCCTGGCTTACAAGAATGGCTTCTCTGCGTTCTCTGTGAGCTCTGTAGTGAACGCTTACCAGTTTAAATTATGAAAAAGATAAAAGTAAAGACGACTATCGTGGAGATAGACGGCGATGAGATGACCAGGATCATGTGAAAGATGATCCTGGATAAGCTCTTGCTTTCACATCTTGATGTGAGCCTCGAATACTACGATCTTCACCTTAAGAAACGTGATGAAACAAATGACCGGATTACCGTGGATGCATCCAACGCAATCATGAAACACGGTGCAGGCGTAAAGTGCGCAACCATCACCCCGAACGAAGAGCGTGTCAGGTAATACAATCTCAAGGAACAGTGGAAGAGCCCATCGATGCAATTGCGAGGAGATCGCGAAGGAAGCCGCGTGGATAAACCCAATCTTAAGGACATGACCCTAAAAGAGATAGAGGGATTCATATCAGATCTCGGAAAGGAGAAATACAGGGCAAAACAGGTCATGAAATGGATGTATCAATCCGGAGCCGCATCCTTCGATGATATGACAAATATTTCAAAAGATTTCAGAACCGGATTGAGTGCCCTTGCAAAGATAAGCAGCCTTGAAATTGTAAAAATCCAGACATCTCGAGACGGCACTAAAAAAGCGCTCTTCAAACTGAATGATGGCAATTTTATCGAAAGCGTTCTTATTCCGGGAAAGAATCACTGGACATTGTGTGTATCCACACAGGTTGGATGCCGGATGGGGTGCAGGTTCTGTTTCACCGGTAAGTGTGATTTCAAGAGAGATCTTCTACCTTCCGAAATAACCGATCAGATTACCATGCTCCGCTTCAACACACCTTATGGAAAGGATATCAAGAACATCGTCATAATGGGAATGGGAGAGCCTCTGGAAAATTACGATAATACACTGAAGGCTATAAGGATCATCACCGCCGACTGTGGCCTGGCCATCTCGAATAGAAGGATTACCCTGTCTACCTGCGGGATTGTGCCCGCAATTCGCAGGTTAGGTGAGGATGCATCTGTCAATCTTGCCGTATCCTTGAACGCCCCGGATAATGAAACGAGAAATTTTCTTATGCCGATCAACAAAAAATATCCACTTGAGGCCCTTATCGATGCCTGTCTGAAATATCCAATGCCAAGACGCAGAAGACTCACCTTTGAATATGTTTTGATTGAAGGGGTAAATGCCTCTCTAAAAGATGCCGTGAGCTTGGCTGGACTGCTTCGGGGGCTGCGTTGCAAGCTCAACCTTATTCCCTTTAATGAGTACCCCGAATCAGAGTTCAGAGCGCCTGCACAGACGGATATTGAAGCCTTTCGCGACGTTCTTATTAAGCATAACTATACCGCCGTCATCCGCGCCGGCAGAGGCGGAGACATACTCGCCGCCTGCGGACAGCTGAGCGGCAGGGGAAACAGAACCGGAGAGGATAATGTGTAAAAAGAAAAGATCAGATAGTCCAAGGGCAATAAGGACAATAGGGGCAAAGAGACCCTCAATATGCGTTTGTAGAAGGCTTTTAGAGCCGACACGCTTTCAGAAATGAAGACAGGTTCCTCGATTTGTTTATACGTTGGGCTCGAACGCTGCTAATCAGCCGCTCGGTCCTTCGCGTCGGCTGAATTTGCTTGATTGGGCAAAACACAGTTCATGAAAGATCCGACACTAAACTTATCAACAGATTAAAATCAGCACAGCATCTTTTGCAAATACTTGAAGAAGACGATTTTACTCGTAATGAGACAGCTCCAAAAGAAGGCATCAAAAAGAGCAGTTTCCAGGAGGCACTAACTCAAGAGGCCTTGAGCAGTTCATCTGTGTCTTTAAAAACTTACAAGCCAGGGCCGCAAAGGTGTTGCCAAATTGTCACCCTGATCTTGGGAATCTTGTTGGTATCGGTGGATCGAGGATACCAATACCACTTACAATGCCGTAAAACAGGATAGCGGAGTTTTTTTACGAGACTGTCATTTATGTTTATTTTTCAAAGCTCTCAGCTTTTCCACAGACCGTGCAGGTTGCAGTATTCACGGACCGTAATCCGGCTGCCTTCAACATGAAACTCGGATTCCGGCGCGTCCCCCGGTTTCAGGAACTGTCTGTATGCCTTTCCGTCTGAAATGACCTCTATCCACTCGATGTAATGTTTTTCCTCCATCGGATGGGGAACATCTCCGACCTTTACTTTTATGACACCTGCCGAGGCATCTTTAACGGGAACATGTTTTTCCCTGGCAGCGTCAACGGTATTCTCCTTGAAAAGCTTCATCGGCTGGTTGCAGCATACGAGCTCACCCTTGCCCTCATGAATCATCTCGACAATATTACCGCACAGTTCACACTTATAGATCTGAAGTCTTTCTGTCATGGACTTTATCCCTCCTTTCCCAGGATTTCTTTTTTGTTTGTATGTTCTTCAGGGGCCGGCTCGTCTACCACGGTTCCAGTCGGCCTGCCACAGCCAATGCTTTCCTCAGCCGTATCCCCCGCCTTTTTAATAATTTTCCGCCGGCGCCTCGAAATAGGCCTGGGGATGATCACAGGCCGGGCAGTCCTGAGGGGCTTCGGTATCTTCGTGTATGTACCCGCAGTTGCGACATTTCCACCTGATTACCTTGTCTTTTTTGAAAACCTTTCCCTCTTCGATGTTTTTGAGAAGGGTCAGGTATTTTTTCTCGTGCTCTTTTTCCGCTATTGCTATGCTTCTGAACACCGCTGCGATCTCGGTAAAACCTTCTTTATCAGCCACACTGGCAAATTCAGGATACATCTCGGTCCACTCGTAATGCTCCCCCTCGGCCGATGCCCTCAGATTTGCGGCCGTATCGCCTATCACACCGGCCGGAAAATTTCCCGTAATCTCGACCTCTCCTCCCTGGAGGAATTTAAACTCCCTTTTGGCGTGTTCCTTTTCATTATCGGCCGTTTCCAGGAAGATGGCGGCTATCTGTTCATAACCCTCTTTTTTAGCTTTTGAGGCAAAATAGGTATAGCGGTTTCTCGCCTGAGATTCGCCGGCAAAGGCGGCCATCAAATTCTTTTCTGTCTTACTACCTTTTAATTCCATTGCTTAGACCTCCTTTTCAAATTCATCCTTGCCTGCCCCGCAAATCGGGCATGTCCAGTCATCAGGCAAATCCTCAAACTTTGTTCCAGGCTCAATGCCTGCATCCGGGTCGCCTTTTTCAGGATCATAAATATAACCACATATTGTACAAACGTATTTGTCCATTTTGTTCACTTTCTTTGCCTTAATGTCAATTTATTCTTCATCTTCAATGTAGTGCGGCGCGCTCTTCGGCGCCTTGCCGCCCTTGATGGTATGGTAATAGGCATAGGTCATCGGGTTTTTGTCTGACAGAATGTCACCAGCTATGACTCTGCCCAGGAACATTGTATGGCTGCCGATATCCATCTGATTTATCAGTTCACATTCCAGGAAGGCCGCGACAGAATCCAATATTATCGGAGCGCCATTCCGGCCTGTTCTAAAATTAATCCCCTTGAATTTGTCAATATCTCGACCGGACTTAAACCCGAAATTACCGATGAGGCTCACAGGGGCATCCTCCGATAAGGTCGAAAGAGTGAAAATTTTACTGTTCTCTATAAATTTATGCGTCAGATTGCCATGATTCACGCATACCGCGACAGTGGCAGGCTCCGAAGTTGCCTGAATGACGGAGTTTACAATCTGGCCATTAAATTTATTGTCTTTCCCTGATGTTAATATATACATCCCGTAACTGATTTTATGCAGAGCTTTTTCGTTCATGAATTATCCTCCTGCTGTCACTTAAGATGGATGTCTTTCGTAAAAAGATACGCTACCCCGACGTGTCGTGATTATAACGGAAAACTCATAGACAAGATACTTTAAAAGACCTCTACCATATACGAGACGGCGTTACAAGACCTTACGAGGGAAGTCAAAAATCAAGAAACCGGCGCACGGTATGAGAGCTGAACATGTTGTAAAGGCTACTATAATAAAGAGGTCGAAGGGAAGAAGTCCATCCGCCCTGTGCGCGAACATCAAGGCATTATCACCGGAGACATGGAAAGCAATCAATCGAGTTATCGTTGCGTATGCCAATGAAACAAAAGCAGAAAAAGGACGCAAGGTACGTATGGACTGTACCGTACATCCATAGACCGAAGAAGAAGCTCCTTCCCGGGCATGGGGTAGCCTTTTCACGCACATAAAGGTTGCTGAGAAAGGAACATATTCCTTTGAGCCTGCGCAGATCAAAAAGTTACCTTCACCCCGCCGTATGCCGAAAGTCCGGCAGTTCCAAAACCATAAGACTCATTATAGTCCTCATCAAAAAGCTCCACTATGCTGTTTTACGGTATTGTAATGGGAGCCCACAACAATCAGGCGAAGAATCTTTGCTTGACAAATGTGCGCCACTTATGCATATGCATATCCTGTCGCTCTTGCGAATCCTTCCCATGGCGCCGACGGCTCAAGATGATGATATCTTCAACAATATGATATACAAATGAATCACAATGAACCAGTCGCAGCAATCTTGGCGGCTTTGCGTGTTGAAGCAGAGGCTGTCAAAGAAAGGCTGACAAACAGAAAAGAACATATTATTCAAGGATTGAGATTTGCGACGGGGTTGATGGGTGATAAACCGTGTGTTGTGGCGCAGAGCGGAGTAGGGAAAGTCAACGCCGCAATGGCAGTAACATTACTCATAGAACATTTCAAGCCACGTGAAGTAATCTGTGTAGGCGCTGGAGGAGGGATAAACCCGAGTCTGTTTCCAGGCGATATCGTAATTGCCGAAAAAACTGTCCAGCATGACTATGGCATATTGACATTAGACGGATTTCGAGTCTGGCAAACATGGAGTCCCGTAAACAGCGAGAAGAATCCTCTTTTCATCCCGGCGGACACCAAACTTTTAGAGTTGGCTGAAATGGCAGCCTGTCGTGTCGAGTTGCCTAAAATCAAGACGGACAACATTGACCGAACCCCGAATATTATAAGAGGTGTGATTGCAACCGGCGATGTTGTTGTGATGGCACAATCAAAAAGAACAGAATTGCGGGAGGATTTTAAGGCCGACGCCATCGATATGGAGGGCGCTGCAGTGGCTCAGGTCTGCCGGCAATTGGGAGTCGCCGGCCTGATTATCAGAAGCATCAGCGATACTGATGAAAATATAGACTGGGATATTATGAAGGTGAATCTAAAAATCGCATCCCAAAATGCGGCAAGGTTTGTTGCCGCCATAGTTGAGGAAGTAGACAGATAAGTCGTATAACAGGAGGTAATTATGGAGCTTAAACCGCTCGGAAAGTCGAGCATAAAAATAACGCCGATTATTATGGGAACCTGGCAGGCAGGGAAAAGTATGTGGGCGGATATTGATGATGTTGAAACCTCCAAAGCCATGAGGGCTGCTTTTGATAGCGGAATTACAACGTTTGATACCGCTGCTTTTTACGGGGATGGACATTCCGAGCGTATCCTCGGGGAATCACTGGCAGATGTGAGACAACAGGTAATTTACGCCACTAAGGTGTTCCCTGGTTACCTTAAATATGACCAGGTTATTGAGGCTTGCGATCACTCCCTTAAAAACCTCGGGGCCAATTATATCGACCTTTACCAGATCCACTGGCCATCCGGTTCATTTGGCACTGAGATTGTGCCTATTGAGGAAACCATGCGCGCCATGAACGACCTGAAGCAGCGGGGCAAGATCCGGGCTATCGGCGTCTCCAATTTTTCACGGGCCAAGCTTGAGGAAGCAGCACGGTATGCCCGCATCGCCCGCCTGCAGCCGCCCTACTCCCTTTTCTGGAGGCATGTGGAGAAGGAGACAATGTCTTACTGTATCGAGAACAACATCACCATTCTTGCTTACTCACCGCTGGCCCAGGGATTGCTGACAGGTAAATTTGGTCCCGACCATAAGTTTGCCGATGGGGATCATCGATCGAGCAACATGTTGTTTAAACCGAAAAATTACAGGCGGGTGCAGCAAGCATTGACAAAACTGCGCCCCATTGCTGAAAAGAACGGGGTAAGCCTCGGACAATTGGCCCTTGCCTGGGTTATTGCTCATCGGGGGACATGCGCAATCGCCGGGGCTCGCAATGCCGAGCAGGCTGTGCAGAATGCCAAAGCAGCCGAAGTCTCCCTGTCTACCGAAGATTTTGCGGAAATGGACCTCATCGGGAGAGCAGTCACTGATCATCTGGACGATAATCCGGTAATGTGGAGGTCTTAGGTGCATTAATCATTTATGAGATTTTTGATAAGGAGATTACATGCCGGCGGTATCTTAAGGGGGAATTATGAAAGTAGTATATCATAAAGACTTTAATCAGGTTTATACTTCTGATCCGGCTGCGGCAGCCGGTCGAATAGAGGCGATTTATACTGTGCTGAAAGATAATGTAACCCTTGTTGAATCGATTCCAGCCGGCAGAGAAGATATTGAGGCAGTTCATACACGGTCTCATATTGAAAATGTCACCCGGCGAGGTCTTTACGATATCGCCGCACTGGCGGCCGGCGGCGCCGTTCAGGCTGCAAAGATCGGTCTTTCCGAACCGTCTTTTGCCTTGATTAGACCCCCTGGACACCACGCCTCTGCCGACAGTTCATGGGGATTCTGCTATTTTAACAACATGGCAATCGCCATTACCGCATTGAAACGGGAAAAGATGATCAACCGGGCCTTTGTTCTGGACATCGATCTACACTTCGGAGACGGCACTGTCAATGTTCTGGGAGACTGCGGCTATGTCGCCATCTGTAATCCAGGCAGCGGAAACAGGGAAGACTATCTTGCGGAAGTGACCCAAAAACTCCCGGACAAAGGAATCGATCTCTTCGGTATATCCGCCGGATTTGACTATCACGAAAAAGACTGGGGAAGACTTTTGACCACCGATGATTACCGAATTATCGGAAAGCTCGTCCGGACGGCAAGCCGTAAAAATAATGCGGGCTGCTTTGCGCTCCTGGAAGGCGGCTATAATCACGATGTCCTGGGCGGTAATGTTTTTGCCCTGCTGGAGGGTATGGAGCAGGGGTGATACATTTTTATGTATCAGCTCAATAAATTGGGGATTACATTTTTAAAGTGTTGGTCTCGATCCACGGTAAGCGTTTACTGAATATTGAAATTAGAAATTAGAAAATAGAAATTGGAAACTCGGCCTTCATGCTTTTGTCCGACTCGACTGAGCTCACGCCGAAGCCTGTCAACTCGTAAATTTGTTTCATCTCTCCAAAATTTCTAATTTCCAATTTCAAGCCGTGAATGGCTAAGATTCACAATCACTTTTACATACCGGAGTTTGCCCCTATTTATTGAGCTATTACATATTTATCCTCTATAATATACGATTATAATATACGATGGTTGTTAAATGAAGATCATTAAAGGAGTGGATGAGATAACCCGGGATTTGAGGGATTCCATTGTCACCATAGGTAATTTCGATGGTGTCCACCTGGCGCATCAAAAGATATTTAAGAGAGTCGTCATCGAAGCGGATAATGAGAAAAGAAAGTCGGTCGTGATAACATTTGATCCCCACCCCAAGAAGGTACTTCATCCGGAGAAGCGGCCATTCTTTTTAATAACCTCTCTCGATGAAAAATTGCAACTTATCGCGGATATGGGAATAGATGCGGTAGTCCTGATAAAATTTTCACTCGAACTTGCCAAAATGACCGCGGCGGAATTTGTAAAAAATATCCTCTGGGACAAGCTTCACATAAAAAAGATATTCATCGGACATGATTATTCCTTCGGAAGGGGCAAAGAGGGAAACAAAGAATATCTTAAGTCCTCCGGCGACAGGCTTGGGTTCGAAGTGGAGGTTATCAACGCAATAAAGGCTGATGGCATACCTGTCAGCAGCACGAAGATACGCGACGCTATTCTCGATGGCAATGTTAAATTAGCCGCAAGACTACTGGGAAGGCCGTACAATCTCGGCGGCGCCGTTATAAAGGGATATCAGCGGGGCGCCGGCATCGGTTTTCCCACGGCAAATATAGAACCCGAAAAGGCATTGATCCCCTGCAGTGGTGTCTATGCCGTCATAGCTGAAATAGAAGGAAGCAGCCGTCCATCCGTTGTAAATATAGGCTTCAATCCGACTTTCGGAAACGATAAGCTCTCTGTAGAGGCACATGTACTCGATTTTAGAGGGAATATAGCCGGGAAAAACCTGAATCTCCTTTTCATTGACAGGATACGAGATGAACGAAAGTTTGAAAACGTAGAAAGACTTGCAGAGCAGATCAAAAAGGATATAGGCCAGGCAAAAGAAATACTGGCACCAGCTATAAATGAAGATAAAAAACCTGCATAGCTGGGACGTAAGCTACAAAGAAGCGATTAATATCCAGAATATCTTGAGAGAGAAACTTATTCTCCATGATGAGGGAATACCCAACAAGATCGGTACAGTTGCCGGCGCCGATATCTCCTACTCAAAGGGGAGCGATCTTTTTTTCGCGGCAGTGGTCCTCTTTGAACTTCCGTC
>JAUWNZ010000003.1 GCA_030612385.1 Pseudomonadota bacterium
GTGGGGACTATCCAAATTTCTAATTTCCAATTTCAAGTTTCAAGCCGTGAACGGCTACACTTTTTTGCCCCATCTGCGTTTATCTGCGTGCATCCGCGGCTAATTTAATCTCAGATCTTTATATCCACTCGTCTCTCATCTCCGGCAACACACAGGTTATCTTCCTGGTAGTCCACCGTTCTGCCATCCTCTGCCATTTTTTGATTATCCTTTTCCCTTCTTCTACGCTCCTGCTCTTCTTTTTCTCTTATACGGGCGCGTTCCGTTTCCTCAGTATCTTTAACCTGTTCCTGCCGCAACTTTCTTTCCTCATTCAATTGGACATCAAAGTACCTTTGCTGAATGTCGGGATGCTGCTGCTGCGCCTGCTGAACGCGCTCCACAGAATTAGACTGCATCAATACCTGTTGTAAATCTACAGCCCTTAACATGATCGTATCACCCCCTTAATAAGTAATCGACACAATCATTGAATACCTTTACCTTCTATCAATTATAATATGTTGCAACATTTTCCACGCCTTTTCTCTCTCTTCATCAGCGGCTGTGCTTTTAGATGGCCGGCCGGTGGAATAGATTATACAGGTGTTGCCCTCCTTATCCTTTTCCTCTCTTACACCAAAGCGCTCGAAGCGATTTTCTTCTTCCAGTTGCGACATAATCCGGATGGTTTTATCGCTCACCCCCGCCTTCTTCAATTTAATAACCTCTTCCGGAGTAAGGGCATAACTGCAAATAAAAAAGCCGGCAATGATTACGCTTATGAGAGAGACTGTAAGATATATTAATTTTCGTGCCATTTTTTAATCCCCCCCTTAGAGTTACAGCAAGACAAATTTGACAAAATATATCTGTTTGACTGCTTCCTCTCCCCAGAAATTGTTCAACTCAGACCTGATTGTCTTCTTTAATCCTTTTTTAGCATCAACGGATGTCACCTGGGCAATCTTTATCTTTTTCGCCGTCTTATAGATAATCCTTCTTACCTCTACTCTATTTTCCGATACTTTTATATCCTTGCTCAATCCAAGAGTAACATTACAGATCAAGAGCCTGTGGTTACCCTGCTCATCTCTCAGGTCAATAACGAAATCATCAAAGCGCTCAACATTCTCATCTAACGACCATACTCCTTCTGCAGTTTCCCCTCTATGAACGCCGACATCCTGCCCCCCCCCCTTAGAAAAAGGAACGGGGACATCCTGCATCTTAACGTATACCCGGACGGATGTTCCTGTCACACACAAAAGGAGAAACGTAAAAAAGGATACTAATACCCATTTTCTTGAAAACTTTCGTTTCGGAACGGCTTTCTCATCAAGAGCGCCTTTTTCTTGCGGGACATCTATCTCTAAAAGATCAAGCTCTACCTTTCGATAAGCGTTCATAGTTCACGGTTCACGGTTCACGGTTCACGGTTCACGGTTCACGGTTCACGGTTCACGGTTGATAGCTTTTAACCGTTGAACCGCTGAACCGTGAACAGTGAACCGTTTTTTGGTTCCGGCTTGTCCGGGTTAGGTGTTTGTTTTTTCATTCGATGTTGGACGTTCGATGTTCATCTTTTAATTCCCTACAGCCTATCCTCTTTCATCTCCCCTCTCAACCTCAGTATCGCCTGCGAATGGAGCTGACAGATCCTTGACTCTGTCAATCTCATCACCATCCCTACCTCTTTCATTGTCAATTCTTCGTAATAATACAGCGATAAGACCAGCCTCTCCTTGCCGGGCAGGGAGTCTATCGCCTTTTTCAATATAGTTTTCAGCTCATTCCCGGCAAAGATGGAAAAGGGACTGCCGTGATCAATCGCCTCTATAACATCACTACTTCCATATTTTTCGCAAAAATCATAGGAACCATCCCCATTATTATGCAAGAGTGTCACACCTTTCGCTTCATCGAGAAGCTTATAATACCCGGCAAGGGTTATACTGAGATACCGGGATACCTCCTCTTCATCGGGCGGTCTTCCCAACTTCTTCTGTAACGATGAATAGGCCTCTTCCAGTTTTGTATTCTTACTCCTGGTTGATCTCGGCATCCAATCCCTCGATCTTAACTCATCCAGTATGGCGCCTTTAATCCTGAACCTGGCATAGGTTTCAAACCTGACATTCATCTTTTTATCAAATCTTTTCAGGGCCGAGATCAAACCTATTATGCCAACATTTGTCAGATCATCTTTATCCGCTATATGAGGCGGCACCTTTACGGCAATCCTCTCCGCTATATTCTTCACGAGAGGGGCATATTTCATTGTAAGGCTGTCACGTTCTTTTTTATCCATGGTTTCTGTTGATCGTGGCATTCCAGAAAAATTTCAGACCTCCCCCTCCATAACTTTCCGGCTGCTCCCGACACAGCTTTTCGGCCACCGAAAACAGAGACCTGCTTGCCGGGGAAGAGGGATAAATTTCTACCAGCGGCCTTTGCTGCAAAATTGCTTCCCTTACACTTCTATCCTGAGGTATGTAACCTAAGTAATCGATAAAGACATCGAGAAAATGTTCCGTCGTGCTGCTCAATCTCCTGTAAACCCTCCTGGCTTCATCGGCATTCTTTACCATATTTACGAGCAGCATAAACCTCTTCTCACCATAAGCCTTATAAAGGACCTTGATTAAGGCGTAGGCATCCGTCATCGACGTCGGTTCAGGAGAAACAACGACAACAATTTCTTTAGCCGCCATATTAAAATACATGACATTACCTGCTATCCCTGCAGCCGTATCAATCAACATTAAATCGATGTCTTCGCTCAGGGCATTCAATTCATCGAGCAGGGTAATTTTTTGACCTCTCGACAGATTTGTCATCTCCTGGATCCCTGAGGCTGCCGGCAGTATATTGATGCCTGCCGGACCTGAAACGATCACCTCCGACATGGTCTTTTCGCCTGTCAGGACATGGTGTAAGTTATATTTGGGTTTAAGCCCAAGGATAATATCTATATTTGCCAGCCCCGCATCGGCATCCAATACCAGTACCCTTTTCCCCATCTCTGACAGGATACAGGCAAGATTGGCGGCTATATGTGTTTTTCCAACCCCCCCCTTGCCACTGGTAATTGCAATAACCCGGACATCTTCATTAGGGACGCTATCTCTCTTTTGAGCCGGCATTGCCATATAATCCACTTTCTCCTTCACGCTTTTAAGTTTCGGGTTTCGGGTCACGGTTCAGCGGTTCAGCGGTTAAAAGCTGTCAACCCTGAACACTGAACACTGAACACTTTTTTGGTTCCGGCTTGTCCGGGTTAGGTCTCCATTCTCTTTTAATGGAAGGCTAAAGCCTTCCGCTACATATACTGTGCAATTCTGACCGGCTCAAAAAGCGTAATCTCTGGCCGTATAGAGTATAACCATTGAACCGTAAACCTGAGCAGGTGATAGCTTTTAACTGTTGAACCGTTGAACAGTGAACCGTGAACCTGAGTAGTTTCCGATTATCAGGTTCGCAAGCTTCGCAGGATTCGCCTTTTCTATATCCCGGGGAACATTCTGACCGTTTGTAATATAAGCCACCGGTTTGCCGACCTGATCGACGACATTGAAAATCGAACCAAAAGCGACACACTCATCCAATTTGGTAAATATAATGTTATCGTAATTTATCACCCCAAACCTCGCCGCCGTATCTAACATATTGTCCAGGCTGGATGTCATGCTTAAAAGAAGATTGGTCTCGACCTGGTAATCCAACGAAAGAAAATCTCTCAACTCTTCCATGTAGTCACTATCGCTTTGACTCTTCCCCGGCGTATCCACCAGGATCATATCTTTATCGGCAAACCTGGTCAGGGCGTGTTCAAACTCCTTTTTGCCGGATATTACTTCAACCGGAAGTCCCATTATATTTGCATATACCTTTAATTGCTCAGTTCCGGCTATCCTGTAGTTATCCGCCGTTAACAGAGCAACATTCAGTCCTTTATCCAGCGCAAAGTGCGCCGCCAGTTTTGCCAGGGTTGTTGTCTTTCCCACCCCGGTGGGGCCGACAAAGGCAATTAGCCTTTTCCCATTTGTCCCATTATTGGAAACACGAATAGATTTAGTTATCATCCCCCTTATAATTTTCAAAGCACTATCCATATCCGTCATATCTTCAGCAGAAAAATCCGATTTAAGTATATTTATCAACTTGCATACCCGTGGTTTGGATATACCTCTTGAGATAAGATGATAATAGACTCTCGATTGGCAACTCCCATATTCATCCTTCTTATTCAGGCCCAGTGTGTCGAAAAAAGTGTTCAGAGTTTCTCTCAGCTCGGTCAATTCACCATTTTTGACACCAAGTATAATGGCCTTCATCTCATCCACCTCGCTTCTGAGAGAAGCGAATATATCAAGGTCTGGACGTCCGGTCTCCTCTGCCTTATCCCTGTCCATCCCATAATAATTTTTATCTGATGCAGCGGTAACCTCCATTCGCGGAAGATTTCCACTCTTCAACATCTTTGAGGAGAGAATAAAAGCATCCCGGCCAAGATCCCTCTTGATCTTCGTCAAGGCCTCATGCATACTTGCCGCCTCATATCTTCTAACCTGCATTTTGCAACTCCACCATCCCAAGGGATTTGATGTCCACCTCACGGGTCATCTCACTGCTCGAAAGAACCACGATATCGGGTAAAAATCTTTCAAGAATCTTCCGGAAATGGCTCCTCGTGCCGGGAGAACAGAGGATGATCGGCTGCAACCCCTTTGAGGTAAAGACATCGACAAATTTCCGCACACTCGTTACAACCTTCTGCACGAAATTCGGGTCCGGAGAAACATGATTTTCATATTCGGTATACGAAACGGCGCTGTTAATCCGGTCTTCAATTTCCGTAGAAAGCATTGCCACCGTTATACTTCCCTCCTTATCCCGATACTGCCCTGTTATTGACCTCGACAGGGACGTCCTCACATACTCGGTCAGCATATCAACATTCTTTGTCATCGGCGCATAGTCCGCCATCGTCTCCAGGATAGTCAAGAGATCGCGAATAGAAACCCTTTCTCTGAGAAGTCTCTGCAATACCTTCTGAAGGGCGCCGAGCGGAACGAGCTTGGGGACAACCTCCTCCACAACCTTCGGGTTATTTATCGACAGCGTATCTAACAATGATTGAACTTCCTGCCTCCCTAACAATTCGTCGGCATGGGATTTAATGATCTCCGTCAGATGCGTTGTAATTACGGTTGCCGGATCAACAACAACATATCCCTTTGCCTGAACGTCCTCCTTCTCCTTCTCAGATACCCAGACGGCCGGCAGACCGAAGGCCGGCTCGATTGCCTCTATCCCCTTTATTTTTTCTCCCTTTTCCCCGGAGGTTATCGCAAGGTAATATCCAGGCATCACCTCCCCGCCGGCTAACTGAACCCCTTTCATCGTCACTGAATACTCATTGGGTCTTAACTGAAGGTTATCTCTTATATGTATGGCCGGCACGATGAACCCTATATCGATTGCCAGTTGTTTCCTCAAGGCCTTTATCCTCTGCAGCAGTTCCCCCCCCTTTTCAGCGTCGACAAGGGGGATCAGGCCATACCCTACCTCGAGTTCCAGAAGATCCAGCGGCAAAAGCGCCTCCACCGATTCCACAGGGGTGACCGCAGGCAGCTCTTTCTCAACCTTTTTTGCCTTCTTTGAGGCCTGAAACAGGACATAGCCAAGGGTTCCCGCAATCAGCGAAATTCCGATAAACGACAGCTTGGGCATGCCGGGGACCAGACCGAAGAAGAAGATAATAACTGCCGCCGTAATAATGGCCTTTGGCTGCACGAAAAGCTGACCGGTTATCTCCTCGCCCAGGTCTGCAGAGGAAGTTGATCTTGTCACAAGCAGGCCTGCGGCGGTCGAGACAATCAGCGCCGGAACCTGCGTCACCAGACCGTCCCCCACGGTCAGGAGGGTATAATTATGAGCGGCATCCGCCACCGTCATGCCCTGCTGCAACACGCCAATAATCAATCCACCGAGAATATTTATCAGTGTAATAATAATCCCTGCAATTGCATCACCCCTGACAAACTTACTGGCTCCATCCATAGAGCCATAAAAATCCGCCTCTCTTTCAATATTCCGCCTCCGCTCGCGCGCTTCGGAATCCGTGATAAGGCCGGCATTGAGGTCGGCATCGATACTCATCTGCTTGCCGGGCATGGCATCGAGTGTGAACCTCGCCGATACCTCGGCTATCCTTGTGGCGCCCTTGGTTATCACTACAAAATTGATTACAATAAGTATCAGGAACACGATCAAACCAACAACATAATTGCCCCCAACAACGAAAGAGCCGAAGGCCTTTATGACCTGTCCCGCCGCTGCTGTTCCCTCATTGCCATGGAGAAGAATCAGACGGGTAGAGGCAACATTCAGGGATAATCGAAGAAGCGTGACCACAAGAAGTATCGAAGGGAAAGCCGAAAAGTCCAGCGGCCTCAAGACGTACATGGACATCAATAATATAACGACGGTGATGGTAATATTGAATGTAAGAAATATATCGAGGGCAAGCGTGGGGAGGGGTATCATCATTACCACAAGGATGCCGATGATACCTGTCGCCATTACGACACTGCTGCTCTTTGTCCATCCCTGAAGATATTCTGTTCCAGTATAAGATTCGGCCATATCTTTACGCCTCTTCCGTCCTCAATCCATAGACGTATGCCAGTATCTCAGCAACCGCCCTGTACAGATTTTCCGGGATCATCCCGCCCACATCGATTACCTTATACAATACCTGTGCCACAGGTCTGTTTTCCACTATCGGCACATCCTTTTCTCTGGCAATTTCCTTTATCTTTTCAGCGATATAACCTGCTCCTTTGGCAACAACTCTGGGGGCGGACATATCTATTTGATCATACTTCAACGCAACAGCAATATGAGTGGGGTTGGTTATAATCACATCCGCGCCGGGAACACTCTCCATCATTCTCTGCCTGAGCGCTTCACGCTGAAGACGTCTTATCCTTGCCTTTACAAGAGGGTCTCCCTCCGTTTGTTTATGCTCATCCTTGACCTCCTGTTTGGTCATCTTGAGCCCCTTCTCATGCTCCCATTTCTGATATATATAATCCAGAATCGAGAGAAATATGAGCGCCAGACATGTAATGAAGACAATCTTGAACGCCACTTTTCCCGTATAGATCAGTACCTCCCAAACAGTGCGCTCCATGAGGAGAGACAGCTCTTCCATCTCTCCCCTGATCACCGCATAGGCAATGAAACCCACAACGGATATCTTAAATATGTTCTTGGCCAGTTCAACCAGGGACTTTAGAGAAAAAAGTCTCTTAAATCCCTTAATCGGATCAATCTTTGACAGCTTGGGCTGTATGGATTCGGTGGAAAATAAAAACCCAACCTGAAGGTAATTTGCAAGCATACCCGCAACGAGAACTCCTGACATCAAAGGGAGAAGGATAATAAACATCTTATATGTCAGTCCTGTCATAAGCACTTGAATATTATCACTATTAATAATCATGCCCCCGGCTTCCCGGAAGATCCACCTCATCATCTCCATTATCTTCTCCACCATACCGGCTCCGCAGAAATAGAATAAAATCAAAGAGATAAGTAAAATTACCGCGGATGCCACCTCGGGACTCTTCGCAACCTGCCCCTTCTTTCTTGCTTCTTCTCTTCGCTTAGGTGTTGGTTGTTCAGTCTTTTCCAGGTCTTTATCAACTTCAGCCATGAGCTAAAACTCCTTCGATTTCCAGATCCATGACGCTTCCGTCAAGAATCCTGCACATAAATAGGCTGAAGGTCAGTGGTCAGTGGTCAGTGGTCAGTGGTCAGAAAATACTGTTCACTGCCCACTGCCCACTGACCACTGTTTTTTTACCTTCTACCTACAGCCTAACAGCCTTCAGCCTAAACAACCTAAACAGTCACATATGACGCAAGAGCATACTCACCTGTCCCTTAAGATTGAAGAAGAAAAATTCAGTAACTTTCAGAAACATCGGCAGGGTCAATCCAATACCTATAAGACCCACGGCTATCTTCAAAGGAAAACCAACGATGAATATGTTTATCTGCGGCACCGTCCTGGCAATCAAACCAAGTCCGACACTCGTAAAGAGCAGGGCCACGATAACAGGAGCACCTGTCTTAATTGCGATAACAAACAGATTCTTCGACAACTCAAGGATGGTCTCCATCAACTCTCCCGAGAAATGAAAGCCGAGTGGAGGAAGAACGCGATAGCTATCGGAAATGGCATGTAAAAATATATGATGACCGTTTATCGTCAGAAATATCAAAACGGCAATAAGATACTGAAGCTGCGCTATAATGGAGACCTGCGCGCTGGTCACAGGATCGACAACATTAACTATGGCAAACCCCATTTGAAACCCTATAAGCTGTCCGGCAAGCTGTATCCCCGCAAAGATCAGTCTGCCGGCAAAACCTATAATAACACCTATCAAAACCTCTCCGGCCATCCTCAACGCCAGAGGGAAAACGGCAAGATCACCCATAGGCGCCTTCAATTGAACAAAAGGATAAATGAGAAAGACAATAAGGAGTGATAACCCGGCCTTTACCCTGACTGGAACAGTCCTGCCGCCCAACACGGGAATGGTCACCATAATAGCGCTTACACGGATAAACATGAGTATAAACAGCTCTACCTGTTCTGTAGTCAAAGCCGGTATATTCATAGTGGTCAGTGGTCAGTGGTCAGGGTTCAGGGTTCAGTATTTACTGTTCAGGGTTCAGGGTTCAGGGTTCACTGAACACTGAACACTGACCACTGAACACTGAACCCCGTGAACCGTCACTTAACGTACATCGGCAAATTGGTGAAGAGATTGTGGGTATATGTCAAAAGCAAATTGAGCATCCACGGTCCTGCAATCATAAGCGCCGCCATAACGGCTATGATCTTGGGAACAAACACCAGCGTCATTTCCTGAATCTGAGTGACCGCCTGGAAGATACTGATCACAAGACCGACAATAAGACCGACAATAAGCATCGGTGCGGCAACCAGCAGGGTTACCTTCAGTGTCTCGGCTCCTATTCCTAAAACTAAATCCGTGGTCATATTTAGACTCCTAAGGGGTTCAATGGTTGACTGTTTTCTAACCTCTGAACACTGAACACTGAACACTGAACCTACGCAAAGCTCTGAATCAGCGAACCGACTATAAGGTGCCACCCATCAACCAGCACAAAGAGAAGCAACTTAAAGGGCAGGCTTATCATTATGGGAGGAAGCATCATCATACCCATTGAGAGAAGAACACTGGCAACGACCATGTCCAGCACCAGAAACGGCAGATATATCAAAAATCCTATCTGAAAAGCTGTTTTCAACTCACTGATTACAAAAGCGGGTATCAATACCGGCATGGATATATCAGCGGGAGTTTGAGGTCTTTTTGTATTTGAAACCTTCACAAAGAGCGCAAGATCTTTTTCCCTCGTCTGCTTCAACATAAAATCCCTTACCGGCTTTGATCCCAATTTAAGGGCTTCCTGCGCCGAGATTTGCTCATTAAAGTACGGTTGTATAGCCTGGGTGTTCACTTTCTGCCATATGGGAGTCATAATAAAAAAAGTAAGAAACAACGACAGGCCGACAATGATCTGGTTTGCAGGCATCTGCTGCGTGCCCAGAGCATGTCGCAGGAGGGAGAAAACAACAACGATTCTTGTAAAGGAGGTCAGCATCACAAGGATTGATGGAGCAAGGGAGAGTATAGTGAGCGCCAATAGGAGTTGAAGAACAACGGCCACCTTACCCGGTTGATCGGAACCATCACCTACATTTATGTTAATTGAGGGAATAGAGATGGGCTGCGACCAGAGCGATGTGCCTGTAAAAAACAGAACTCCACAGATAATCAGGATACAAACGAGGAGTCTCATCCAATTGCGACGATGCAACCGGACGCCGGCACAGGACTGCTCATCAGTTCGTGAAGCGGCGCCACTGAATAATTTGAAACCCACTTAGCGCCTCCCGACAACTTCCCCATGACCACCGGGAACATCATCCTTTTCCACAAAACTCATATCTTTCAATTTCGCCCTGCACCATGACAGCCGATCAAAAAATGAGGGAACTTTCCTCTTTTCCCGACCAGGATATTTCAACCTTTCAAGGGATTCAGGATCCGAAATCGTTGTCAACATGGACATCTGATTGTTTGAAACGCCGATTACAATAATAGCGCCAAGGACATCCACAAGCATGATGGAACTCTTCGGTCCTAAGTACCTGCTCGATATAACCTTTATAAATTCCTCATCGCCTGCCGCCGCCCCTGTTTTTTTCATAATCCTCTTAAAGAAATACACAACCGCAATCATGACCCCTGAAACTACCGCAAGAGCAGACACCATTTTTAAAAGTGACGGGAAAAGTTCTAACGAGTCCATGACATACAAGCTCCTTTTAGGTTCACGGTTCACGGTTCACGGTTCAGCGGTTAAAAGCTGTCAACCCTGAACACTGAACACTGAACACTTTTTTGGTTCCGGCTTGTCCGGGTTAGGTTGTTTAGCCTAAACTACCTATTTCAACATACCTACTCTCTCTGAGGGTGAAACAATATCGGTCAATCTTACCCCAAATTTTTCATTCACCACCACAACCTCACCCCTCGCAATCAATCTCTGATTTACAAAGATATCCATCGGCTCCCCGGCAATTTTTGTCAATTCGATAACAGAACCCTGTCCTATTTGAAGAAGTTCGTTTATCAGCATCCTGCTTCTGCCAAGCTCAACCGTAAGGGTCAGGGGTATATCCATGATGAAATCCAGGTTTAAGGAAGAATCCGCTTTGCCGGCCTCCCGTATCTCTTCGAACTTTATATCGCTTACATCCGCCGGAGGAGTCGTTATCTTCGATTTTTCAAGATCTTCCTGAACATCATCCCAACTGATCTCTTCATCGTTATCATTGGCAGAATTTTTCGGGCCATCTTCATTTTCCACCAGGTTTTCCATTTCAGCCTGCTCCATATTAATCATCCCCTTCTCCCTTCATTATTTCCGATATCTGCACCGCCTGGTTCCCCTTATATATCCCGGCATGCCCCTTAAATTTCAGGACACCCCCTGCATAAATATCCAGAGGGCCAGCGGCATATCGATCCAAAAGAATCACATCGCCTTTATCAAGGTTTGCAACTCCCATCGCACTAACTTCCGTTCGCCCTAACTCAGCAGTTATATCTACCACCGATTCCATAAGACCTTTTTTAAACATACCTATCCATGCCCTATCAATCTCAAGCTGCTCACTCTGAAAACCTGCCTGCAACTTATCCCTTATCGGCGCCAGCATCGAATAGGGAAAACATAAGGTGATTGTTCCGGTGGAATATTCCGCCTCAATCTCAAAGACCACAGCGATCACCATGTCGGTAGGCGGAACGATTTGAGCAAACTGAGGATTGACCTCTGATCGCTGATAGGTAATCTTGAGATCTATTAATGTCGCCCACGCTCTCTCAAGATCGTCAAGGGCGCTCAAAACCACCTTCTTAATCAAACTGTTTTCTATGGCTGTAAACTCTCTTCCCTCAACCTTGAATATCTCCTGCCCGGTTCCGCCAAAGAGGATATCCACTAAAGAAAATATCACCCGGGACTCCACAACAAATATTGCGCTTCCTCTAAGCGGTTCCATCCTTAACAGATGCAGGCTCGTAGGCACTGGAAGGGTCTTTGTGAATTCCCCGAATTTCATTACATTTACCGAGCGGGCGCTTACATTAACCACCTTTCTCAATAATGAAGAGAGGGTTGTCCTGAACATCCTTGCAAATTTTTCATTGGTCATCTCCAGGGTTGGCATCCTCCCCCTGGTTATGCGATCCTGGCTTGTCAGATCATACTTCCTGAACCCGGAAGTATCATCCTCTTTCTCAGTCTCAATCTTACCGTCAGATATTCCTCTTAAGAGGGCATCTATCTCTTCCTGTGACAATACCTGGGACATTAGGAACTTCCCTGTTCAGGGTTCTGGGTTCTGGGTTCTGGGTTCTGGGTTCAGAGGTTAAAACCCTTGAACCTTTGAACCGTAGTACTCCTCAACAAGTTCGGGGGTAGGGGCGACTTTAGTCGCCCACATCGGGAGGTTAAAACCTCCCCTACCCTAATTTTTATCGAGAAGTTACTCTTAACCGTTGAACCTTTGAACCTTTGAACCCTTACTGTATTATAAACTCCGTAAAATAGACTCTGACGACATTTCCACCCGTCAGAAAGCTGTTCACGCGTATGGCAATCTCATCCCTGAAACGCTGTCTTCCTTTGTGATTAGTTAAATCCTCGTATTTTTTCTCTGCGAGCAGATCTAAAATACTGTCCCTCAGTTTTGGCCTCAGCAGTTCCAGCTCCGGTATTACCCCCTGACCGGACAATTCGAGTTGAATGACCACTTTCAGGTATTTTTCCGCTCTTTTATTATCTCCCATAAGATTAACTATGAAGGGATCCATCCGCCATATAGCGCCTATGGACGGCAACTGCTGCCCCGTTGCGGCGACTTCAACAGAGCGTTTATTTGCAAGATACATCCATCCAAAAACACCTGAGGCAACAACTATCAGCGCAGCGACAAGAATTACAATCCACTTGAGAAGCGGCCCCTTTTTCTTTTCTTCAACCTTTTCTTCTACAATCTCTTCTTTTTTTTCCTTTTCTTCTACAGCCATATTGTTCTCCCTTAACCTTCCTGTAACCGTTTCACCGCAGAGGACGCAGAGACCGCAGAGATGACAAAATAATTAACCTATGATTACAGAAGCGATCATCAAAGCAGCAAAGGAAAAACTCAAAATTAGAGCGAAACGACTTTAGCTCCTGGCTTACAAGAATAGTTTCTCTGCGCTCTCTGCGAGCTCTGCGGTGAACTCTTACCTTTCATTTTTCCTTAAACGTCAAAATTATATCCACTCTTCTATTTTGCGCCCTGCTGCACTCATCGATGTTTGGAGAAACAGGTTTAGAATCGGCATAACCGGCAGCAGATAATCGTTCAGGCGAAATGCCACCTTCCGTGATGAAGTACCTGCCAACATTTACCGCTCGAGCTGTTGAAAGCTCCCAGTTGGATGGAAATTTCCCGTTACTTATAGGAACATCATCGGTGTGGCCCTCCACCCTTATGAGAGAATCCGTTTTCCCCAACTCAGAACATAATGTCTTAAGTCCCAGGTGGCTCTTCGGATCAATTTCAGCCGACCCGCTTTTGTATAAAAAATCCTCATCGAGTGAAATAAGCATCCTGTCATCGATTGCTTTCCAATCCATTTTCTCTGTTCTGTCCACAAAACTTATCAGCCCCGCCAGTCTTTCCTTCCCGCTTCCAAAACCACGGGGCGTTACAGGAAGCACAAAGGGATCAAAGACCCTTACAGCAGTTCTATCTCCTGCCCCTAACATTCCGAAAGCCTGTCTCACAGCTTGGGTCATCTCTATCACCTTGCCTTTATCAAGATCAGACATGGAAAGAATCAGGACGAAAAAAGTGAGCAGAAGGGTAACCATGTCATTAAAGGTCAAAAGCCATTTCCCCCCCGTTTCCTCCGGAGCTTTGGAACGTCTCTTCAAGAAACACCTCCGACTAACTACTAAGTTTCGGGTTTCGGGTTTCGGGTTTTGGGTTTTGGGTTTTAACTTTAGACTCGAAACCCGAAACTCGAAACTTTACCTATCCCGGCCGCTCAAAAAAGAATTCAACTCTTCTATTCCTGCTTCTGCCTTCCTGCGTATTATTCGATGCGATCGGGTGGTATTGACCGTATCCGACTGCGACCAGCCTTTTCGCGGGGATATTCCCGACACCAAGGAAATATCTGAGGACATTTACAGCCCTCGCTGTTGAAAGCTCCCAGTTTGAGGGAAATTCAGGGGTATTTACAGGAACATTATCCGTGTGTCCCTCCACCTTCACGAAGAGAGCTACCTCCTTCTTTGCAATCCTGATCATTTCATCTAAATAGGGATATGCCTTCCTGCTTATCTCCGCGGCGCCTGACGGGAAAAAGACACTGCTGCTCACGGTAGCCTTGAACCCGCGTTCTGTCTCTTCAATTTCAACCTTATCTCCTAAGTCCATTTCCCTGACCAGCTTCTCGAGGGAAGCCATCGCCACGATCAGCGATTCTTCTTTACTACCGATAATATCCGGCGAGGGTGAGCAACCTTCATCGGGACTCATCCCAGCCCCCTCTATATGTCCCATACGTAAATCAGGCGGCACCCCAAAAGTTGGGATATCGGCAGTTTCTCCCATACTTCTCATAAAATCTATCATCTTCTGCCCTTCAACGGATGAATAGGAGCAAAGCATGGCAAAAAAGGCCACCAGGATCAGCACAAGGGAACAGTATATGGCCTGCCATCCTGCAACCGGCGCCTCATCTTCCGTCATCCGTTTTCGTTTTCCTGTTTCCGCCATCTCAGAATGCCGACTTCCTCTCGCTGGGCGCAATGAAGGAATGAAGTTTCTGCTCCATAATCCTCGGATTATCGCCCGACTGAATGGAGAGTATCCCCCCTATTATTAACTGTTTTACCAGCAGTTCATCGGCGCTGCGCTTCTTAAGTTTTCCCGCCATCGGCAGAAAAAGGAGATTCGCTAAAATTACACCATAAAAGGTTGTGATAAGGGCAACCGCCATTGCGGGTCCGATAGAGCTCGGATCATCCATCTGCATCAACATCTTCACCAATCCTATCAATGTCCCCATCATCCCCATGGCGGGCGCGAAATTTCCCGCTGTGGTAAAGATCTCCGCCCCCAGTCTGTGTCTTTCAGATATGGAATCAAGCTCGGTCTCAAGTATATTAATCAGGGCATTCGGCTCGATGCCATCCATCATCAATCCCATGCCCTTTACAAGAAAGGGGTCTTTGACGTCATCGGTCATTTTCTGAAGGGCCAGTATCCCTTCACGTCTGGAAATTTTTGACATCTCCACCAGTTTTTCGATAATCTCGTCAACTTTCTGCTCTTTCTGAAAAAAAACATTCCTTGCAACGCTCACAACTCCCAGTAAGGCTGAAAGGGGATAATTGATAAGAATCGCCCCAAAAGTTCCCCCTCCCACAATCAACATAGACGGGACATTGATAAACCACATCAGGCCGCCGCCCAACGACATAGCCACAATAACAAGGCCAAAGCCGGATACGATACCAACAATAGTCGCTAAATCCATAAACACACTCGCTTTAATTCAGAGTTCGGGGTTCACTGTTCATGGTTTTCACCACGAAGAGCACGAAGAACACAAAGAAATTATAAAAAGCATTAATTCTAATCTTCGTGTCCTTCGTGGTTTAATTTTGGGCAACTACTCAGTTTTAGGGTTCAGGGTTTTAACTTTTGAACCTGAGTAGTTACACTGAGATAATAATTAGCAAATGTCATACCAGAAGAGAAAATTAGATTATCTTGAATAATTCAGAGTTGTTACGAAAGGCGGGGAGTAACAGGTTTCCCGATATGCCGTCAGAAATTTGACATAGGCGGGGGGAAATATCGTAGCCGTTCACGGTTCATGGTTTTCACCACGAAGAGTACGAAGAACACAAAAAAATTATAAAAAGCATTAATTCTAATCTTCGTGTCCCTTCGTGTCCTTCGTGGTTTAATAGGGTTTTATGCCCTTACCTCTTGATATTCATAAGCTCGGACATCATCTGATCGGTAGTTGTAATAACCTTGGCATTGGCCTGGTATGCCCTTTGGGCCGTGATCATATTGATAAATTCCGTGGCAATATCGGTGTTCGACATCTCGAGGGAGTTGGGGCTGATCTCACCCAGTCCGCCTGTTCCGGGTTTGTTTATGAGCGCATCACCCGAATTCATTGTGGCGGCGAAAAGATTGGACCCCATCTTATTCAATCCCCACGGACTCGTAAATTTTGCCAGGGCAATCTGTCCCAGATTAGCAGTCTGTCCATTCGAGAAGAAACCGTCGAGGACCCCGTCGCTTCCGATTGACAAACTCTGTAACTCGCCCGAGGAATGCCCGTTGCTGACAAGGGCTCTGTTGACCGACGCGCCGGCATAGCCTGTCATTGTCTCGGCATCTTTACTATCGCCATCAGCATCATCATCAACCAGGTCCCAGTTGATGACACCACCGTCGCCGATGGTGGCGCCGCCCGGCAATGTGCTGCCTACACCAACAGTAATCGTTAGGTCGGTTGTAGCAGCATCAAGCTTTCCAGCTCCATCAAAGGTAATAGTGGTAGAACTCAAGGTTAGGCCATCTGTGGGAACTAAATCCGACATACCAACGTCAATATCCCATTTACCATCAGTTACATTTTTCGTAAAGGTCAACGTAAGCGTATGCGCGGCCCCTAACGAATCGTAGACTGTCAATGCCGAGACAAAGGCATCGTCCAAAGCGGCCTCCCCATCGAGATTCGCGCCTATGGAAACTCTGGTGGTAACTTCCGGGTCTGACTGAACCCCGCTCAAAGAGATGTCTCCGATTACGTCTGCGTCTGTGGAGACACCATATCCCTGAGCTTTGTAGCCATTCACATCCACGAGATACCCATCCTTATCTATAGTGAACATACCTGCCCTGGTATAATAGGTGGCGCCGTCGTCATCGTTGACCATAAAAAACCCGTCTCCATCTATTGCAAGATCGGTGGCGCTCTGCGTGCTCTGAAATGAGCCCTGCCCGAACAGCGTGGGAACCGCAGCCACCCCTACACCTCGTCCTATCTGCATTGCGCCGGAGCCTCCGGCAATGCTCTGGCTTAAGATATCGCTAAAAACCGCGACCCCCGCCTTAAAGCCGACAGTGTTGACATTGGCTATATTATTACCTATGATATCCATCTGTCTGGAACTGGCGTTAAGACCGGATACCCCCGTCCATAGTGAACTTCCCATTTTATTACCTCCTTACTTTAAAGAAATGGTTCACGGTTCAACGGTTCACGGTTCACGGTTGATAACTTTTAACCGTTGAACCTTGAACAGTTGAACCCTCTTCAGCCTTTATCCCGGTTCATTTACACAAATTACATCCCCAAAAGCGATATCCCTTCCGTTAACAGAGAGATACGGGGAACCATCCTTGAATGTCACCCCTGTTACCCGTCCTGTCATTATTGTATAGACGGGTATTTCATCTCCATTGCCACCGGTTGCGGATACCTCGAATGAATAATTGCCGGCCGCAACACCGCTGCAATCCCACGTAACTGAATTTTCCCCCTCTTCCTGACTTCCCGGTTCAAGGGTATCCATTAGATTTCCATCTGCATCATAGATTTTAATTGTAATATCCCGGGCATCTTCTGATAAAATATAATTCAGGTCGGCGGATGCGCCCTCTGCCCTGACTATATCACCTGTTGCGGTTACCTCTTTGCCGATAAGACTTACCGACTGCGCATTGTTCATCGAAGCCTGATAAAGATTCATAAATTCCAACTGGGCATTCATATTACTCAACTGTTCAAGACTCGAAAACTGGGCAAGCTGCGCTGTAAAATCAGCGCCGTCGAGGGGATTGAGAGGGTCCTGATTTTTAAGCTGTGCCACCAGCATCTTAAGAAAATCATCCTTCCCCAATGTATCCGGCTTTACTTCGCCCGGGCTTATGCTGCCAATGCTGCCAATGCCGCCTATGCCTTCTATCACTGCCATTTTGATCACCTCTCTTTTAGGTTGTTTAGGCTGAAGGTCAGTGGTCAGTGGTCAGTGGTCAGAAAATACTGTTCACTGCCCACTGACCACTGTTTTTTTACCTTCCACCTTCAGCCTAAACTATACACGCACACTTATATGACCAGCGCCATTTTCATCAATTGATGACATGCTCCGGAGCTGAACATCTTCTTCCGTCCTTTCTTCCCTGCCACTATCTCGCTTATTCCTGTCTTCTCCGGACAATGTGGCTCCATGTCCAAATCCAGGACCGCCCCTGCCGGACCTCTCCTGAACCAATACATCAAAGCTATCCACATGTAATCCATGCCCCTGAAGAGAATTTCTGAGTTGCTCCACATTGTGCTGCAAGACATGCCTGACCTCGTGCGTGTCGGTCATCAGCACCATCTTCACCTTATCATTGTGAACGGAGACATCGATATTCACTGTGCCCAGCCTGGGCGGATTTAACTGAATTTTCACCCTGCCGGATCCTTTTTTAAAGATATTACCGGCGCCATCTGTTATCTGGTTAATCAAAAGAGACGGCCTGACAGGGTCAGGTCTTGACATTTGACACTTCATACCAATTTCAGCAGTGGGACCAGGCCTTGGAAAAATGTCAAATGTCAAGGCCTGACCACGTGTCTCCTTGTGACGAGAGGATAAAGTCTCTCCTGCCAATTCAGACGGATTTTCATGCTTCGCTGTGGCGGCAAGCCATGGGGATTTATTTGCAGCAGTCTCCAATTTAGATTCTTTAAAACTAAGAACTTCAAGATTTTTCTTGCCGGCCGGCGGTCCCGCCGATTTTGCAGCCCCACCTTTTTTTTCATTCCCCGATTTCCTTGATTCCATCTTCGGCAAAAATGCTCCTTTCTTCATGGCGGATAAAATTTCCTCTGCCTTTCCATCCCTCACGCCACAATCTTTAAGCAGGGCTGCAATATCTTTCTCCATGGTTTTCCAATTATCCATGACAGAGGGTAAACTTTTTTTGTCGCCGGCCGCATCAACCGGCGCCTTCAAAATATCGGTCTTAACGATATCAGATTTGTCAGATCCCAACTTCGGGGAAAATTTGACATCCTCCATGCGCGACATAATCTTTTTAATCTTGCTTTCTTCAACGCCATGACCTTTCAGCAGATTCGTAATATTTTTTTTAATGTCTTTCCCGTCATGCTTCGCTGTGGCGGCAAGCCGGGGAGGGTTATTTAATATCCCCGGAGATGAAAAGACGGTAGGCCCCGCAGTATTCCTGCCTTCTCCGTCAGCCCCTTTCACCATGGCTTTTTTATCCGCCGCCCCGGAAAGTATGGATGACGCAACCATCCCAAAAAAGAGACCTTTCTTTCCCTTATTGTCCTTTGTCGACATGGCAGAAAAGATGCTGTTTTCTGAATTTATCACCTTTGTTGACGGCATTGATGGAATCATACTACGTCCTCGACACAAGCTGTTTAAAAGCTCTATCCTTTCAGACTTTCACGCTTCTTCGTGGTCGATAAGCCATGGAGGATTGTCTGTGTTAATCTGTGTCATTCCAACAGAGCAAGAGACATGCCACTACACTCTGTCCTTAAACATTCTGTAATTTCAAGTGGTTGGGAGGATTATAAAATCAATGTTTGTTTGAATCAGGCAAATATTGCCTATGAGGCAGGGTAAAGTCAGGTTGTTTAGGCTCTTAGTTGTGAAATTCGTGCAAAAATGGCAAAAGAATTTGGTAACGGTTCACGGTTCACGGTTCAGCGGTTAAAAGCTGTCAACACTGACCACTGACCACTGACCACTGAACACTGAACACTGAACACTGACCACTTTTTTGGTTCCGGCTTGTCCGGGTTAGGCTGTAGGCTGAAGGCATTTAGCAAAAAACTAACAGCCTACAGCCTATCATCTACCTGAGCAGTTATCTCTTTGGTTATTGCCACGGCCTTTTCAGGAGGGATGTGCCCCCATACAGCGCCGGCCTTTTTACTTTTCATGTTCATGATAATTCCGGCCGCTGTTTTGTTATCCAGCTTTTCCAGCATAGAACCTGCGCGTGCAGGGGGAGTCGATTCATAAACTTTCGCCAGTTCTTTATATTTCCCGTTACACTCAGCTTTATATGTTTCAATAACAGTGGTCAGTTCTTCTTCCATAGTACGCAGTTTCTCTATCTTTTCCACAATTTCCTTTTTCAACAATGCGAGTCTCTTTTCCCCTGATTCAATTAATTTCTCCCTCATATCCAACTGTTTTTCTCTCTTCTGCAATGAACTCAGAAGCTTTCTTTCCTCTGACAATCTGTCTTCAAAAACATCCCGAACCCTTGGGCTTGTGGTTGCCATGGCGGGAAACTCCGCCGCCACCTCACTGTTAGTCATGGACGCCCTTGTCTCTTTGATAATTCCCCCGACAGCGGCAATCCTGGCGGTAAAGAAGAACAATATCAATATCTCACAAGTTATTATTAATTTTTTCAATTTTGATCCTCCTATCTGATAGAGGGGTCACCTACAGCCTGAGTAATTACGCACGGACAAACAAGTTTGTCCATGCCACCCACCCGCCTACTC
>JAUWNZ010000013.1 GCA_030612385.1 Pseudomonadota bacterium
TGATCGGGACCGATTACCCATTGAATCTTGGGAACATCCGCGCACGCGGCAGCCCTCACCATGCCTGAACCGTATTTGCCGATGCCGGCATATTCTTCCTGAGTACCCACCATGTATCCGGGAGAATTCTGTATATAGAGAATCGGTATCTTTTGTGAGCAACAGCGGATAACCCATTCGATGGCCTTCCTTGCGGAATCCACAAAGATCACCCCGTTATTATTGCTTGCAACGATCCCTACAGGAATTCCTCTGAGGTAAATCTTGCCGCATAGAATGTTATCGCCACGACCGGGATTGTAATTGCGTTTATACTCGCTGAATTCGCTGTCATCCGCTATACAGGCAATTACTTCCCGAACATTAATCCCTCTATAAATATTTTTCGGTAGAACCTCATATAAGTGGTCTGTTGTAACCTTTGGTTCTCTTGACTCACGCCGTTCAATATGCAGCTGTTGTCTCGGATCATAGGACAATAATTCTCTCAGTTTTTCGATACCCTCATCCTGTGAGCGAACAAAATGATCTGCCCCGCCGGATATGCCTGTATGAACCTTAGCTCCCCCGAGATCTTCCATGGTGACATCCTCACCGATGGCTGATTTGACCATAGGTGGTCCGCCCAAAAATGAATAGGATATCTTGTCAATCATGATGGATTCACAGGCCAGATAGACTATGTAAGCGCCGCCCGCCGTATTGCCGCCGGTACTCAGGGTGTATTGCTTCAGCCCTTTTGCCGACATCCTGCACATATTGTGGAAAAAATGCCCGAATTGTCCTCTCCCTGGGAACACCCCGCTTTGCATCGGCAGAAAAGCGCCCGCAGAATCTGCGATATAAACACAGGGAATTCCACACTGATCTGCTATATCCTGGGCGCGCAGATGCTTCTTGCAATTTATAGGATAATAAGCCCCCGCTTTAACACGGCTGTCATTGGCGATAATCATCGCCCAGTTGCCATGAACCTTACCCAGGCCTGTAGCCAACCCGGCGCTGGGGACATCCATGGCAGATTCATAGTTGATGCCAAAACCGGCGCCCCTGCTGAGTTCCAGAAACTCGGTGCCCGGATCAATAAGCTGTTTTATGAGCCGGCGAACCGGCTTCTTTCCCTGCTTTGCCAGACGATCGATCTGCTTTTGCCCCCCCGGACTGTAAGCCTTTTCCCACAACTCATAGATTTTTTCTTCTTCGCACACCCAGTGTTTTCGATTCTCTTCATGTTCCTTCTCTTTTTTAAGTTTGCGCGATTCTCTCTTCGGTTTTTCAGACATTCCCCTACGTCTCCTTTCAGATGTTATAATCTCTTACCGCAAAACAACTTCACGATCAAAGAGATAACTACCTCACTCTTCTAATTCTTAATCAGGTGGCGAATTGGCAAAATGCCTTTATCGTTGCCTGAACCCGTGAACGGTTGCCTGTCTTTTATCTTCTGAGCCTTGGGTCAAGAGAATCCCTTATTCCCTCTCCCAGCAAGTTATAGCCGAGTACCGTTATCAAGATAGCCAGGCCTGGATAGAGAGACAGCCACCAGGCGATATCTATATTGTCCTTGCCCGCAGTGAGGATATTGCCCCAGCTCGGCGTAGGTGGCTGAACCCCGATTCCAAGGAAGCTGAGCGCTGATTCCGTCAATATGGCCCCTGCAACTCCGAGCGTTGCCGCTACAAAGACAGAGGCCATGGCATTGGGAAGGATATGGACAAATATAATGCGTGGATCGCCGGCGCCGATAGTCCTGGCTGCTTGCACAAAATCTCTCTCTTTAAGTGAGATAAAATCAGCCCTGATTAGACGAGTAATTCCCATCCACCCTGTCGCGCCTATAACGATCATTATATTCCAGATGGAGGGTTCGAGGAATGCGATCACTGCCAGGATGAGGAAGAAAGCGGGGAAGCACAGCATGATGTCAACAAACCTCATTATGGTAATATCAACCCATTTCCCGTAATATCCCGCTACAGCCCCTAAAATGATTCCTATCACTATGGCGATACCGGTGGCGACAAATCCTACCTTCAGAGATATTCTTGAGCCCCAGATCATCCTGCTCAAGACATCACGTCCTAATTGATCCGTTCCGAAAAGGTGATTGCTCGAAGGGGGGGAGAGAACCATCCGGAGGTTGATTTCACCGGGGTCATAGGGGGATATCCACGGCGCAAGCAGAGAAATGATAAATAACAAAACTACCACAATTCCTCCGGCAAGCGCCATCTTGTTTGTGAAAAATTTGTGCCAGGAAACTCCTCTCATACATACCTCGTTAAATAGTCGAGTAGGAACATTAGAACGATTGCTTTCTTTTTTTAACTCGAAACTCAAAACTCGAAACTCGAAACCGTGCCTGAACAAGGTTTTCGTTCAGGCACTAATTATGATACCCTGATCCTTGGGTCCGCCAAGGCATAGGAGACATCCGCTATTAGATTACCGAGGAGGGTGAGAACAGCGCCAATTACCAGTATTCCCATAATAACAGGGTAATCCCTGGCCATAACGGACATATAAAAGAGCTGCCCCATTCCCGGTATGGCAAATATTGTTTCAAAGATGACGCTTCCTCCTATAAGCCCTGGGATGGAGAGACCCAGTATCGTTATAACGGGGAGGAGCGCATTTCGCAGAGCATGCTTATAAATCACCGTCATCTCACTTAAACCCTTCGCTCTCGCTGTCGTAATGTAATCCTGTCTTATCACCTCCAGCATACTTGACCTCATATACCTCGAGAGTCCGGCAAGCCCGGTTAGCGCAGAAAGAACCACTGGGAGTATAAGGTGCTTAATTAGATCGATAAGCCCTTGAAAAGGCGGAAGATATTCGTAGTTTAAGGATCTTATGCCTGAGATCGGGAGCCAGCCGAGATTCACACCGAAGAGTATCATCAGAAGAAGCGCCAGCCAGAATGTAGGTATGGAAAAACCGACAAATACAAAGACGGCTGAAATTTTATCAAAAAGTGAATCCTGATGGACGGCTGAAAGGACGCCGATCGGTATGGCTGCACCAATAATAAGGATCATTGAAAGTATGTTTATGAGAATAGTGATCGGAAGTCTTTCCAGTATCTTATCCACTACCGGCCTGCGATCGAGGGAAAAGGATATTCCCATATCGAGGACGGCGAGTCTTTTGACCCAGGATATGTACTGCTGGTAAAGAGGTTTATCCAGTTCATACATTGACCTGAGCCGTTCCTTTAATTCGGCCCCCGCCTTTGGATTCATCTGCGTTTGAATATCCGTTGGGGAACCAGGGGCAAGATGCATAACGACAAAGCAGATTATAGTGATCCCTATAAGGAGAGGAACCATAAAGATCAGTCTCTTGATCAGATACTTAAGCAAGCTGCGGTCTCCCTGTACACGTCACTATGGCTCACGGTTTTAAACCCTTAACCTCTTGAATAGTTTCTCTGCGGTGAATGCTTACAAGATTCGTAAATACCTGAGTGAACCTGAGCGGTTACTGCTCTCCTTATCATAACTCTCTCCTATAGACAATGACCGGTTTCGGATTGACACCGCCCCTGAATTCTGTTACTAAAATAAACAGTATGTTATCATAATGATAATAAGGAGGGCAGGCAATTCTTTACGAAGTACGTGAATCACGACCAACGCAAAGCGGGGAGGTAGCGTCTATCGCAAAAGAGGATGATACGAAAAAAATGATTTTTCGGTGTATAAAAGCAGCGCTGGAAAAAAAAGCCGGCGATATTGTTACCCTTGATGTAAGGGGGTTGTCATCCTTTACTGATTATATGATAATCTGCAATGGGAGTTCCGACAGGCAAGTTCAGGCAATTGCGGCATCCATTGAAGAAAGTTTAAAAAAGTTTCGGATACTTCCCCTTGGAATCGAGGGAGAAAAGTCCGGCAAGTGGATACTCATGGATTACGGTGATGTGATAATCCATATCTTCTATGAATCCACACGAGAGTTTTACGATATTGAGAGATTATGGTCGGATGCGCCCAGAATAAAACTTGATGTGGATATTTAAAGATGCCCTGATGGGTCTTGTCGATACTGTATTCCCCCGCATATGTGTGGTGTGCGGGGCTGTGCTGAGCGGCAACCGGAAAAGCTGCTTCTGCTCTAAGTGCCTTTCAAGGATAAGCTTTATCAAACCGCCGATCTGTTCATGTTGCGGCTTTCCCTTTATTGATTACGGAGGCGCAGATCATTTCTGCAGTGAATGTATATCCTTACCGCAGTATTTTTCCATTGCCAGGTCTGTAGGGAGATATGAGACATCCCTTCGGGATGCCATCCACCAGTTTAAATATAAAGGGAAGATAGCTGTGGGTGAAACCCTGGGGAAATTGATGGCTGAATACGAATATGATTCTTTCAGCATAGAAGATTACTCATTGATTGTGCCCGTCCCCCTTCATCCGAGGAGATTGAGGGAACGAGGCTTCAATCAATCCGTTGTACTGGCAAGAGAGATTGCAGGAGAACACTCTATAAGTCTGGATTTTACGATTCTCAAAAGAATGATTTATACGGAACCGCAGGTCAATCTGGACAGAAAGAAGCGGGGTTCAAATGTTAAGGGCGCCTTTAAGATAATGGATAGTGAAGGGGTGAAGGGCGAAAGGGTTATACTAATAGATGATGTTTATACAACCGGCAGCACTGTGAGGGAATGTGCGCGTGTATTGATCCGGAGTGGAGTTGCGGAAGTGGCGGTTCTCACTCTCGCCAGAGCAGTTTTTTAGTAACTACCTTAGGTTGTCAGGTTCACGGTTCACGGTTCACGGTTCACGGTTCACGGTTCAGCGGTTAAAAGCTGTCAACACTGAACACTGAACACTGAACACTGAACACTGAACACTGTTCACTGTTCACGGTTGATCGCTATACCTCAATAATTAATACCTGAACGAAAACCCCGAAATATGGTTTTCAATTTTGTTTAGAAATTTCAAACTCGCTGAGATTGCTTTCTTTTTTTAACTCAAAACTCGAAACCCAAAACTCAAAACCGTGCCTGAACGGGGTTTTCGTTCAGGCAATAGTTACGTTATGAATAAGGTCTATTCAAAGGAAAAACTGGCTGAAAGGCTTGACAGGCACAGGAACCGTGGGGAAAGTATCGTCTTTACCAATGGCTGTTTCGACATTCTTCATGTTGGACATACAAGGTATTTAAGGGAAGCTAAAAAAATGGGAGATGTGCTGGTAGTCGCCCTCAACAGCGATTCATCTGTGAGAGCCATCAAGGGTGAACAGAGGCCGCTGGTTCCTGAGAATGAAAGGGCGGATGTCGTGGCGTCCCTTGAATCTGTGGATTACGTGACAGTATTTGATCAGAGCACACCCCTTGAGCTGATTGAATATCTGAAACCTGATATTCTCGTAAAAGGTGGAGACTGGGCGGAGAAAGATGTGGTCGGACGAGAATCGGTAAGAAGGCGAGGGGGTAGAGTGGTCATTGTTCCGGAAATTGAAGGGGTGTCAACGACAAATATTATTGAAAAGGTGAGAAATGCGGTAACTGCTCAGGTGGGTAGGTTGTAGGTAGAAGGTAAAAAAACAGTGAACAGTGAACAGTGGACAGTGAACAGTGGACAGTGAACAGTATTTTCTGACCACTGACCACTGACCACTGACCACTGACCTTCAGCCTGACTACGTGAGTAGTCACCATCCAATAAGCTGTTTCTTCACCTTTTCCCCTTCAACATTCGATGTTGGACGTTCGATGTTCAATGTTCATTCTTTTCGGTAAATCTTCCACTCTCAGCCCATCTGTCCGATTAGTTGTCATGTTTTTTGCGAAATCATCATTTTTATCTTTACAAAGATGATTTGACTATATAGTCTTAAAAGGTTATTGGAAATTTATATTAAGAGGTGGATTGGTTGACAAATGAAACCTGAGAGGCTTGAATATTTTAGAGGGCGTCTGACCCAGGCAGTTGAAGACCTGTTAAACGAAGCCGAGAAAACCGTTTCAGATATGAACGATGGGAAAGAGAGCTTTCCTGATATGACCGACAGGGCAACATTGGAATCTGAAAGAAATTTTGAGCTTCGAATCCGGGACAGGGAAAGAAAGTTGATCGTGAAGTTGCAGGAAGCTATCAAGCGTATCGATGAAGGAACGTTTGGTATATGTGAAGTATGCGGAGGGCTGATATCCGAGGAAAGGTTAATAGCAAGACCTGTGACCACCCTTTGTATAGATTGTAAAACAAAACAGGAAAGACTTGAAAAGCTGAAAGGCCAATAGGGGTTTTCAGCATTTCCTTCGTTCCAACGCCTGTGACTATTCACGTAGTCAGGCTGAAGGGGCCGAAGAGCACGATTGCCGTACTTTGGCGTAGAAACAGCCGATTCGCGCGCCAAACATGGTTTCAAAGTGCGCCGTATTCCCGCTTTTCCTAAGCAGTCTTCAGCCTACTCGCCTGAGTAGTTAAGGTTTAGGCGCTATGTCAACTTTTGAATGTACAATTCCTTCCGAAATACAACTAATCACATAACTCCCCGAGAAAAAGTTCTCACTAACCTTTAAATAAGAAGATATCGGATAAATAAGAAGATATCGGACAGATTCTTTAAGATACCCGAAGAGAAAAGTTTCTATCCCGGACTGAAGAATTTCCTGGATGTGAAGGAATAACAGATGCTTGTCAGTGTCGCTATAAATATACCCTCTGAAAAGACCTTCACATATTCTGTCCCGTCAGAGCTTGAACAGGAAATTGCCGTGGGTAAGCGGGCACTTGTCCCGCTGGGAAACAGGAAAATGACCGGCTATATACTGGGATCGCCCGAGGTGGCCGACAGGGAGGAGACAAGAGACATAATAGAGGTACTGGATATGGCGCCGCTCTTTAACGAAGATGATCTCAGATTTTACAAATGGACATCCGACTACTACATACACTACCCCGGAGCATTGCTTGGAAATATTCTCCCCGGGGGAATAGATATAGAAAGCTGCATGTGGGCAGCGCCCGCAGGGGTTAACGTAAAAGACACTGTGGCAAATAACCTGTCTCCGGTTCAGAGGAGAATAATTGATGTATTAGAAAACCACCCGGAGGGACTGCCTGCAGCCAGGCTTAAAAAGGCGGTAGGCGCCAAACAGATATATCGTGACCTGAAGACACTTCATAAGATAGAACTTATAACGCTGGAAGAGAGGCTCAAAAAACCCTCCATAAAAACAAAGACGGAAAAGCTGTTGACCCTAAATCGCTACGATGAATCTGATTTGAGGTTGACGGAGAAACAGAAGAGGATTGTCGATTTCCTCAGCAGGCACAGCGAGAGTTCAATTTCCTCTCTGCGTCGAGAATTCAAAAGTGTCTCATCTATTATCCGCAGCCTGGAAAAGAAAGGGGTCGTCAGTATCTTTGAAAGAGAGGTTTCCCGGCGTCCTCCGCATGGTCCCGATATAGGAGAAGATGACACAGAGTTTATCCTCAACAAAGAGCAGCAGGCCGCAGCGACAGAAATTATCCGTGGTATTTTATCTGAAAAGTTCTCACCCTATCTCCTTCATGGTATTACCGGCAGCGGGAAAACGGAAGTCTACATCGATGCCATAAAAGAGGTTCTCAGACTAAATGGGAGCGCCATTTTCCTTGTCCCCGAGATAGCACTTACGCCGCAATTGTTGAGCAGGTTTAACAGGAGGTTAGAAGATAATGAAATAGCCGTTCTCCACAGCGGAATTTCGAAGAGAGCAAGATATGACCAGTGGAGGAAGATACAAAGTGGCGAGACAAGGATTGTTGTAGGCGCCAGGTCGGCAATATTTGCGCCTGTAAGGAATTTGAGATTAATAATAGTTGATGAGGAGCACAGCACATCCTACAAACAGGATGATCGTGTTCAATATAATGCTCGTGACCTGGCGGTAGTAAGGGCGAAACTGAATTCGGCGGCTGTTGTGTTAGGTTCAGCCACGCCGGGAATTCAGACTTATCACAATGCAAAAGAAAAACGGTACAGATATCTGTCTCTGCCTGTAAGGGTGGGGAATAAGCCCCTTCCACAGGTTGATATAATCGATATGAGGGAAGAAAAAGACGAACGGGGGAACCCTCCGATCTTCTCCCGGCTTCTGAAGTCTTCAATCAGGGATACCCTTGAAAGCGGGAAACAATCACTTCTCTTTTTGAACAGACGGGGGTTCAATACCTTTTTGTGCTGCCTTGACTGCGGTTATGTATTCAAGTGTCTGAACTGTTCCATTTCAATGACCTACCATGCAGATGGCGGGACTCTCAGATGCCATTATTGTGATTACAATATAAATCTTCCGTCAATTTGTCCCGAGTGTGGTGGAAGAAGAATAAGGAATTATGGCGTTGGGACGGAAAGAGTGGAAAAAGAGGTTTCAAGGCTCTTTCCCCGGGCCAGAGTGGAGCGGATGGACAGTGACACCACCGCAAAAAAGGGGGTATATGAAAAATTGCTCAAGGCCCTGGACACAGGGGATATCGACATACTCATAGGTACCCAGATGATTACGAAGGGACATGATTTCCCCAACATTACTCTTGTCGGCGTGGTATCTGCCGATATGTCCCTTAATATTCCTGATTTCAGGGCGGCGGAAAGGACATTCCAGATCATAACCCAGGTCTCGGGAAGAAGCGGAAGGGGGGATTCGCCAGGCAGGGTTGTCGTGCAGACCTTCAACCCGGGATATTATGCCATCAAGCGGGCAAGGAAGCATGACTATCAGGGATTTTATGGAGATGAAATAGCGCTTCGCAGGGAGCTTGGTTATCCGCCGTTTTTCCGGATGGTGAACCTGCGTATATCCGGCATAAAAAAAGACAGAGTAGCAGAAAAGGCCAGAAGTATAGGAGTTCTTGCCAGAAAGTTTTCTCTGGATGAAGCAATAGGAGGAAAAGTGGGGGTTATAGGCCCGGCAGAGGCCCCCATCGCCAAAATTAAAGGGAGATACAGGTGGCATATCCTCCTGAAGGGAAAGGATATAAAAGCGCTCCATACCCTTGCCGGGAATATACTCTGGGAGACGAGGAGAGATGGCTTCGATATCAAGGTGGATGTGGATCCGGTCAATTTCATGTAGGAGGCTGTCTGAGAATGAGAAATTTTTTGCAAGGTCAAGGGTAATATCTCAATAAGTTCGAGTAGGGGCGACCTTGTCTGCGTGCGGAGACGCACAGGCAGGCTTTAGTCGCCCATATCGGGAGGTTAAAACCTCCCCTCTCCTAATTTATTGAGAAGCTACGAAGATAGAGGTGAAAATTAATGAAAAGCAGACAAATTCCTGAGGATGTTTATGACATAATTATAATCGGCGGTGGACCGGCTGGTTTTACTGCGGGTCAATATGCATCAAGGGCAATGTTAAAAGTGTTATTGATCGAGGGTAGTTTAACATTGAGTCAGGTTACTATTACCGATCTTGTGGAAAATTATCCGGGTATTCCCGAACCGGTAAGCGGCCTTGAACTCCACGACAGATTCAAAAGGCAGGCAAGCGGGTTCGGTCTCCCGACCAGATCAGAAGATGTAATATCCATTATAAAGGTACAGTTGAGTGATCCTGCCCTGAATAAAATCGAGAATCGGACTGTTGACGGGTGGGAAATAAGAACAAACTGCAACACATATTATGCTCTTTCCATTATTATTGCCACTGGCGCATCCTGGCAAAAGCTGGGCATCCCCGGTGAGGAGACATTCTTAGGCAAAGGTGTATCATTCTGTGCCACCTGCGACGCACCTTTTTATAAAAATAGAGATGTTGTGGTTATTGGAGGCGGTGATGCGGCGGTTAAGGAGGCCATTTATCTTACCAAATTTGCCGGGAAGGTTACCATTGTCCATCGCAGGGATCGCCTGCGAGCGACAGGTATCTTGAGGAAAATGGCCTTCGCAAACAATAAGATAGACTTTGCCTGGAACTCAGCGCCGGAGGCCATACTCGGAGATGATTTTGTCACGGGCGTGAAGATAAGAAATGTGAAGACACCCGATGATTACAGGGTGATTCAGGCAGACGGCATCTTCTTATTCATTGGTCTAAAGCCGAACACTGAAGTTGTTCGTGGCATTGTAGAACTTGATAATAACGGATATATTCTGGCGGACAGTAATATGATGACATCGGAGAGGAGTATATTTTCCTGCGGTGACTGCATCAAAAAACTGCTCCGACAGATAGTGACAGCCTGCGGCGATGGGGCAACGGCCGCATTCTCCGCTCAGTTGTATGTGGAGGCATTAAAGGGGGAGACCTATGGAGATTTCAGCTCAGATTAGTCTCTATCCTCTAAAACAGGAAAGGCTTTCACCTGCTATAGAAGAGGCTTGGAGAATTATTGAGGAATATGATATCATTATACAAAAAGGCTTAATGAGCACCGTTTTAATAGGTGAAAGGAAAGAGGTATTTGATGCCGTCACAGAGATTTTCGAGGAATTATCTAAAAAGGGAATGCTTGTTCTTAATGTTGCGTTTTCAAATGCCTGTCCAGTGTAAGGAGGAATGGGAATATGCCAATTTATGAGTATGAGTGCAGCAAATGTAACACTACATTTGAATCGGTGCGCTCTATAAGTGACGATGACAAGGACTTAAAATGCCCGATCTGTGGAAGCAGTGGTGTTAAAAAGATATTGTCAGTCTTTTCATCTTCTTCCATTCAGGGTTGCTCATCCTGTGCGTCGTCAAATCGAGGTTTCACCTGAGCGTAGATCGTATCCCGGCGGTCTGCCGGAATGAATATAAAGACAGAAGGTCAGAGGTCAAAGTGGGTGGCATGGACAAACCATGTGCCGGACTTTGATCCGGTATTGTTTGTCCGTGAAGGATCGAACAAAAATGGTGTCACCTACTGAATTGTGAATAACTATTGACATACAAAATTAGTTTCTGTATTTCCCTGTCATGCGTAGAGCATGGCAAGTTGAATATTATGAAGACGCATCAGGAACATAGCCCCAATGCCGCCGGTTTGCGGAGGGGAGAATAAGGTGCTGACGGTGATTAAATTAGCAGGGCCCGTTATACACAACCATTTGTAGCGTCAGTTCTCAGAATGGGCTGAATGACGAGCCGATTGGAACAGAAATGCAGGTCGATGGAGACATGTCTGCCGTCACGGTACAGGCAGGCATCGACCACCGCTTGATAGTTGGAGGGGTAAAAAATGGCAGGCGCTGAAATTATAGGAAAGGAAGAGATTAAAGAGGTTATGGATGTTCTGGAGACAGGCGTCCTTTTCAGGTATGGGTTTGATAATGAGAGAAAGGGAATCTTTAAGGTAAGGGAATTTGAGGAGGCATTCGCAAAGTATTGCAGCGCCGGATATGCCCTGGGCGTAACTTCCGGTTCGGCGGCGCTTAAGGTTGCCCTTACCGCTATGGATGTCGGCCCCGGGGATGAGGTTATTGTCCCGGCATTTACATTCGTAGCCACATACGAAGCGGTGCTGGAGGTGGGGGCGATTCCGGTGATGGCCGATATCGATGGATCTCTGAACCTGGATCCCGATGATATCGAGGCAAAGATAACCCCTTTCACAAAGGCGGTCATTCCTGTCCACATGTGCGGGGCGCCGGCAAGGATCGATAAAATTGTTGAAGTCGCGAAGAAAAATAATCTCATGGTCCTTGAGGATAATGCGCAGGGTTGTGGCGGAACTTACAAGGGGAAATATCTCGGCACATTCGGGGATATGGGGATATTCAGCTTTGATTATGTAAAGACCATAACCACAGGTGAGGGGGGCATGGTTGTGACGGACAATATTGATCTTTACAACCGTTCCGACTGGTATCACGACCATGGACATGACCATAATCCGAATGTGGGTAGGGCAATGGAGGGAAGGAGTATTTTAGGCTCCAATTTCCGAATGGGGGAACTCCAGGGAGCTGTTGGGCTGGCACAACTCCGAAGGCTCGATTATGTGATAGCTGAGCAGAAGAAAAACAAAGCAGTAATTAAAGAGGCGCTGAGCAAGGTCGATGGTCTGAAATTCAGAGATATTCCGGATCCCGATGGAGATAGCGCAACATTTCTTGGGTTCAATCTTCCCGATGCCGGGCTCACAAAGAAAATTCAAAAGGCCTTAAGTGACGAGGGTATCGGCACCGTGCTCTTTAAGGAGAACCTGTGGCACTATGTCCCCAACTGGGAACATCTTCTTTCACAGTCCACGGCAAATTCGAAGAAATACCCATTCACAAATCCGATGTATAAAGGAAAAGCCGATTACAGCAGAGCGAGTATTCCCAAGGCGGAGGATATACTCGGCAGGACCCTCTTTATGCAGATTTTCGTCAATATGTCTGAAGAAAAGATGAAAAGTATTATTGATGGAATTGAGAAAGTGTCTAAGATGTTATAGCATTGCATGTCAGGGTTCAAGGTTGATCGTTTTCTAACCACTGAACAGTGAACCCTGAAGCGCTTCTTGTTTTAGACTTGTCCGGGTTAGTCTATTTATGAGATGGATTTTGCCCGGTTGTAACTACTCAGCCACAGATTCACACAGATTCACACAGATGAACGCAGGTAGGTTTAAACACAAAGAAGTCACGTGACTACAGGAGTAGTTACAATAAAAGAAAAAATATCAGTGATAATCTGCGTAGATCGGTGGCTAAATAATTACAAAAGTAACTACTCAGCCTACAACAGCTTCAGCCTGACTACCTGAGTAGTTACGCCAGGTTTCATCCGAGCGTCTCTTCAGGTA
>JAUWNZ010000318.1 GCA_030612385.1 Pseudomonadota bacterium
GTATGATATTGAGGAGGCGGTAAGATTGATAAAGCGCGATACGAGACATTACGCAAAGAGACAGATTACCTGGTTTAAAACCGACAGTGAGATAGAGTGGTTTGACCATTCCGACATTGATGCAGTTAAAACAAAGATAGAAAGTTTCTGGAAGTGAGAAAAAAGTTGACAATTTTTTCTTTTAATGTTCAATATACCACGATAAATTAACGGTTTTTCACAAAGTCAGCAGTAAACAAAACAAAGCGTCCGAGGATTTCTTAAAGGTGAGAAATATTGTTGCTAAAGAGATTATCATAATGTAGTGGCACTGAATTGGTCCAACGATATTTCAGTAAGGAGGTAAATTGTGGAAGCAAAAAAGCCAGGTAGCAGGAAGGAAAAGGAAAGAAAGGAAGAATTCACAACCGGTTCAGGGATACCTGTCAAGAGAATATATACCCCTGAAGATATAGCCGGCCTGGACTACGACAAGGATCTGGGATATCCTGCAGAGGAACCGTATACCCGGGGTATATACCCCACGATGTACAGGGGAAGACCATGGACCATACGACAGTTCAGCGGTCTTGATTCTGCTGAAGCAACTAATAAAAGATACAAGATGTTGTATGAAATGGGAACGACCGGCTTTGCGATTGCTATAGACGAGGCAAGCTTAGAAGGATTTGATCCCGATTCACCGGAGGCAGAGTTTGAAGTGGGAGTTGGCGGTGTCAATGTCTTTTCAATGAGGGATATGGAAGAGATGTTTGACGGCCTGCCAATAGATAAAATATCCACAGCGGTAATCGAAAAGATAAATACAACCTGTCCCCATACCGCAATGTATCTTGCCATGGCAGAAAACAGGGGAATCGACCTGAGGAAAGTAAATGGAACCACCGAGGGAGATCCTACCACATATGGTGGCTGCATCGATCCCGATGTCTTACCTGTTCGCCAGGTATTCAGGCTCTGTGGCGATTTAGTGGAATGGTGTGCCATAAATGCGCCAAAATGGCACCCTGTAAGTTTTACCTCCTATAATTTCCGGGAGGCGGGCGTAAATGCCTATCAAGAGATAGGCGGGCTGATTGCATCCGCGGTGGCCATTATTGAAGAGGTATTAAGAAGGGACAGGGGGCTTGGCGTAGATGACTTTGTGCCTCAATTTGCATTCCATCTGTCGGCTCACAATGATTTCTTTGAGGAAATAGCCAAGATGAGGGCGGCTCGCCGGATGTGGCATAGGATAATAAAGGAGAGGTATAAGGCGAAGGATCCCCGCTCCATGATGCTGAGATTCCATATCCAAACCTCAGGCTCTACCCTCACCTATCAGCAGCCGATAAATAATGCTATTCGCGTAGCCTATCAGACCCTGGCTGCTGCCCTGGGGGGCGCCCAATCCATTCATGCCTGTTCCTACGATGAGGCCCTGTCCATCCCTACCGAGGAATCCGTTTTATTGTCGGTAAGGACACAACAGATCGCTCAATATGAAACT
>JAUWNZ010000264.1 GCA_030612385.1 Pseudomonadota bacterium
TGAAAACTATCTTGAAAGAAGAGGAGAATTGACAAAAAAGAAAACCGGAGATTATACCGAAAACTCACTTTTTCTTGGCAGGTTCGGCACAAGACTGACACCGAGAAGTGTGAGAAGAATCGTGGATAAGTACGTTAATATAAGCGGGATCAACAGAAAGATCAGTCCACATACATTAAGGCATACATTTGCCACTCATCTGATGGACGCGGGCGCCGATCTCAGGGTTATTCAAGAGCTTCTCGGCCACGAAAGTCTCTCCACGACACAAAAGTACACATCGGTGAGTATAAGCAGGCTGATGGAGGTGTATGATAATTCCCACCCAAAGGCGAGAGGGGGCTAAATGAAGATAAGGGGAACAACGATCATAGCAGTGAGACATAAGGGGAAAGTAGCGGTTGCCGGAGACGGACAGGTTACAATGGACACTACTATAATGAAGCATAGCGCCAAAAAGGTCCGCAGATTATATAATAATAAGGTCATTGTTGGATTTGCCGGGGCGACTGCCGACGCATTCACTCTCTTTGACAGATTTGATCGAAAACTGGAACAACACAACGGAAACCTTTTGAGAGCGGCGGTTGAACTGACCAAGGACTGGAGAACAGACAGGATTTTAAGACATCTCGAAGCCTTGATGATAGCGGTAAGCGAAAAGCATTTTCTGATTATATCAGGCAATGGCGATGTTATAGAATCTGATGATGGCGTAATAGCTATAGGTTCAGGCGGGCCTTATGCCCTTGCATCGGCTCGGGCGCTCATAAGACACTCGGATCTGAGCGCTACCGAGATAGCGAGGGAGGCAATGCAAATCGCGTCTGAGATATGTATCTATACAAATGACAAGATGACGATTGAAGAACTTGATACTATACCTGAATCAGGATAATAACCGGTTTCGAGTTACGAGTTAAACCCGAAACTTAACTACTCAGCCACAGATTCACACAGATGAACGCAGATAGGTTTAAATACAAAGAAATTATGTGACTACGTGAGTAGTTACAATAAAAGAAAAAATATCAGTGATAATCTGCGTAGATCGGTGGCGAGATAATTACAAAAGTAACTACTCAGTCTGACTACCTGAGTAGTTACCCCGAAACTTAGAAAAGAGGGAGTTATATGTCATCAAAAAACCTTACACCAAGAGAGACAGTTTCAGAACTGGATAAGTATATTATCGGACAGGGCGATGCAAAGAGGGCTGTTGCCATTGCGCTCCGAAACAGGTGGAGACGTCAGAATGTCTCCGAGGAGATGAGAGATGAGATATCTCCCAAAAATATTATTTTGATAGGACCGACGGGGGTTGGGAAGACGGAGATCGCCCGCCGGCTGGCGAAGCTTGATAATTCCCCGTTTTTAAAGATCGAGGCCTCGAAATTTACAGAGGTAGGCTACGTTGGAAGAGATGTTGAGTCGATGATTCGCGATCTTGTAGAGCTATCTGTAAACATGGTAAAAATGGAGGAGCAGGAGAATGTCAAGGCCAAAGCGGCAGAGATCGCCGAGGAGAGAATTCTTGATATCCTTCTTCCACCAAAGCTTTCGGAGAAAAAGGTTGAAGACGTCCTTTCTGATGAGAGTTCTGAGCAGCCTGAAGATGAACAGCTTGTTCAGAGTGATACCACTCGTGAGAAGCTGCGCAGGCTTCTTCGCGACGGAAAATTAGATGATCGTCTTGTGGATTTAGAGGTGGCGGAGAGCAGAACAGGTCCGATGGTTGAGATATTCTCATCTTCGGGAGTAGAGGATATGGGCGTGAATATCAAGGAGATGTTCGGAAATATGTTTCCCCAGAAGAAGCAGATGAGGAATGCCAGGATTCCTGAGGCGATGGAGATTCTGGCTGACGAGGAGGCTCAAAGACTGGTAGATATGGATAAAGTCACCAGAACGGCCATAGAGAGGGTGGAACAGTCAGGCATCATATTCTTAGATGAGATTGATAAGATCGTTGGAAGCGATTCGACTCATGGTCCGGATGTTTCGAGGGAAGGTGTTCAGAGAGACATGCTGCCCATCGTGGAGGGATCTACTGTAAACACCAGATATGGCATGGTGAAATCTGATCACATCCTGTTCATTGCCGCCGGGGCATTCAGCTCCACTAAACCATCCGATCTCATTCCCGAACTCCAGGGTCGATTTCCCATAAGAGTGGAACTCGATTCCCTCGGCAAGGAGGAATTTATCAGAATACTTACAGAACCCCATAATGCGCTCATAAAACAATATGTGGAGATGATGGCAACTGAGAATGTAAAGATTGTTTTCTCTGAGGAGGCCATCGCCGAGATCGCTGAGATTGCCACCGTGGTAAATGAAAGGGCTGAAAATATCGGAGCGAGGAGGCTGTATACTATTATGGA
>JAUWNZ010000127.1 GCA_030612385.1 Pseudomonadota bacterium
TCCAGTCTGTAACCGCAATCCAATCTTTTCCCTTTGTACTCTACAGGCAGTGGTCTCTGACTCTCGAATGATAATTGTTGGAGGTTCAGCTCATGGCATAAGCATTGCTCATAAGCAGATTCCAGCAAGCCAGGTCCCAAGGTTTTGTGCACTTCAATAGCAGCTCCTATAATTTTGCTGCTCAATTTGTTAATATCCATCTTCTCTCTGCGTCCTCAGCGTCTCTGCGGTGAACGGTTATCGTTAATCAGGGAGGATATCAAGGAACATACCTTTCTGTGTACTGCCGATATATCTTTTGAACCATCTATTATCCTGAATCTTTCGGATTCACTATCAGCAAGGGAAAGATAACCTGCCCGGACCTTCTTGTGGAACTCTATCTCCTCATTTTCAAAACGGTCCTCTTTGTTAACATCCCTTATTTGAGATATCCGATTCATAGCCCTTTTGATCCCAACTGGGGCAGGAACGTCAAAGAGAAAAGTCACGTTCGGTTTTAACTGTCCTGTCGAAACCGCATTAATTCTTTGTATAATGTCTATGTCAAATCCCCGCCCGAATCCCTGGTAAGCGATGGTGGCATCGTAAAAGCGGTCGCATAGAACCACATCTCCTCTTTTGAGGGCAGGCAGGATAACATCTTTTACGTGTTGGGCTCTGGCTGCGGAAAAGAGGAAAACTTCCGATGCGGCGCATATTTCGAAAGGCCCCTCATTTAAAAGTATTTTCCTGATTTTCACTCCGAGAGGACTTCCCCCAGGCTCTTCGGTCATGATAAATGGAATATTCCTGCTTTTCAGATACTCCCCCGCCATTTTGATCTGGGTGGTCTTTCCGCATCCTTCGATTCCTTCAAAGGTTATGAATAATCTCATGAAGATTGATTCCTGCGAGAAATTTTAATATAGCTATTTAGCCACCGATCTCCGCGGATTATCACTGATATTTTGGGTTCTTCTCACGATCAGTTGATGCAAAGGATTCAAGGTGTCAAGTGCTTTCTTTTTTTAACTCAAAACTCGAAACCGTGCCTGAACGGGGTTTTTGTTCAGGCACTATTTGCGTTCATCTGTGTAAATCTGCGGCTGAATAGTCACTTATTTGTCATCTCCGGGTACAATTGCCTCCACAGGACATATATCAGCGCAGGCTCCACAATCGATGCAAAGCTCTGCATCGATTACATATTTATCTTCTCCCTCGCTTATAGCCTCCACAGGACATTCATCCTCGCAGGCGCCACAGGCAATACATTCATCTGTAATTACATACGCCATCTTTTTTTAACCTCCATAATCGGTAATCTAAGCGCTTATGTTCAATTTTTTAGGTTGCCTTAGGCTGAAGACTATCAGGCGCTAACAACCTTTACCCTAAACAACCTGACTTAATGCGGCATATAGTCGAGCATCTTTTTCGCGACATCCTCTGCCACATCGGGAAGGTCAGGTTTGAAAAGCCAGTAATCTTCCGCTATAGAATGACTTGCTTTCCAGATTATCTTTCCCGTTTCTGCCTCCACCAGCTTCAATCCCAGGCCAACCCTGGCAATCTTGTCCTCTCTTTCCATAGTATAATCCCAGTGATCTAAATTAACAATGAGGAAGGCATCTACATGGTATTCCTCCCCAATCTTTTGGCTCAGGTCAGGGTCGGAAAAGTTTACAGTTCTAAGTTTGGCGATATACCCGGAAACAGCCTTTCTCAGATCATCATTTGACTGCAGTTGACCTTTTACCGTGTCCGGCGCCACGACATCGGTAAACCATCCTTTCTCAATCAGAACACCGGCAATAATCTGATCAATTATGCCCCTCGCCTCCTCAAAAGGTCCAACGTAAACAGGAAGCACTCCTATCTTTTTCGGATGGAAATCTTCTGCGTCCGGGGCAAGCCTGGAATAGCGAATGCCTCCACAGCCAATGAAAATTATTATAAACAGGGCGAACAGAGAAAGTCTCGCTTTTCCTCCAATCATAGTTTCACAACCTTCCTACTTCGAGTTTCGAGTTTCGGGTTTAAAGTTTCGAGTTAAGGACATTGGAATTTAAACCCGAAACTCGAAACCCGAAACTGTTTGTTATCTAACCAGAATGAGCCACAAAAATGCGCCCAGACCGGCGATTATATAGTTTGTTTCGAGAATGCCCTCCAAAATTACAACGGAAAGCCTTGTTCCCCTATCACAAAATCTGAAACAAATCCACGCATAAAATACGCACGGCAGAAGGGCAAGGCTTAAAGAGGAAGTCCATCCTGCGGGATAAGCCACCACAAGAACTACCGCCATAATGATCAGTATTCCTTTTAAAAGTTTTCTGGTGTTCTCTTCACCTATAAGGACAGGTACGGTCTCCCTTCCGATAAGCCTGTCGCTTTGAATATCGCTTACATCATGCATGGCTGATCTTACAAGAACCACTGCAAAGGTAAAGAGAAAAGCTGACATCGTTCCGGCTGTTACGCTCAAGCTCACTCCTATCTGAGGAACAACAGCAATCACGATGCCCCAGGCCGCTGCCATGGAAACATTTTTGGAACCGGGTATGTCCTTCAATCTTTTGAAACTCCAGTTTTGCGGTAATATTCTTGTATTGTAAAGCACCCCAAGAAGGGAAATCAAGAGCAGCAGCAAAAACGGAGCCAGGCCTGTGAGCAGGGAAAGAGCCAGGGCAAGCAGCAGAGAGATAATTGCGACGTTCACATACACTTTTTTATGTTTCAGGTAGGAATCTTCTCTGAATGAACTTATTATGCTGCTATGCTTCCTGTCAATAAAGCGATTTAATGTATGCATCGAATACACATAGAAAGATGCTGTCATTATACTAAAGATATTAACATTCAGCTCTTGAAGGAGCATGCTTGACAGCGACAAACACCCCGCGCCTATTGCGGAATAGATATCCGTTGTAACTGTAAATACCCAGAAATTCAGCGGCCTCCTCATCCCTTCCTTTTTCCTGTCCCGCTGGTATCCTGTGAGATAATTGACAACCCTTTCGATTACCCAGTTGGGGGTGGATGCTCCTGCAGAAACCCCGATTTTTTCGTACCTGCCGGTAGATATTTTTTTTAGATCGTCCACCGTTTCAATATGAAATGTGGGCGTTCCCTGCAGTTCCGATATCCTGGCCAGTCTCTTTGTGTTGGCGCTGTTCTTTCCGCCCACAATAAACATTATATCCATTTCAGAGGACAATTTCTTGACCTCGGCCTGCCTCTTTTCAGTGGAATCACATATGGTATTAAAGACAGTCGTCTTCGGGAATTTTTTTGTGATCACGTTGACCACATCACTATATTCTTCCACGTTCTGAGTTGTTTGAGCAACAACGCAAACCTTATCAAGATCGTGGAGGCCGTCAATTTCATCCCTGTTCCCTATTACAATCCCTTTGCCACCGGAATATCCAAGAAGACCTTCGACCTCAGGATGTTTCCTGTCTCCCACAATCAGGATAGTGTAGCCCAGAGATGCATGTTTTTTGATTATGGCCTGTACCCGCGACACCTTGGGACATGTCGCATCGATTATCTCCACATTCTTCTCTTCAATCTTTTTTCTTTCGAGAGGTGATATACCATGAGCCCTGATTACAATCGTTCCTTCTTCGATTTCACCGATATTGTCTGCCGGAATTACTCCTCTCTCTCTTAGAATTTCAACGGTCTGTGGATTATGTATAAGTGGGCCGTAGGTATATATCTTCTTGTTACCCTTCCGTTGGGCGACATCGAGTACCATGTCCACCGCCCTTCTTACACCCATACAAAATCCTGCTGTTCTGGCCAGTTTAATTACCATATCCTTCGGGTTTCGCTTCGCTCAAGTTTCGAGTTTCGAGTCTAAAGTTTCGTATGAATTTAGCTCTTTGGAAAAAATTGACAGGATTAACAAGATATTCAGGATTAAAACATTAAAACTTATCCTGTAAATCCTCATCAAAATCCCTTACTTTACCTTTACTATGATATCAGCAACAAATCTTCTAACAACTTCACTATCATAATGTATCAGGGCTCATTGATTGACAGGGCTGCTTCAAATATCTTGTTCATTACTATGATTTTTCCTCTGAAAGGTGTATTGAAATCTCTTTAAAAAATATGTTAACATAAAACAGTTCCCCATTCAATTTGGGAATATTGACAGCCATTGCGTTATTTAGATATTAATGAAAAATCGGCATGCGTCGTTTGCCTGATTTGTCAACCATGTGCAAATATCCATTGAAAACACAGCAATAGTGCCTTAGACTTTTGCAAAACTTGCAAAGTTCCCAACGCATGGTAACATTATTCGTAATAGCTCAACAAATAGGGTCAACCCCAAGTATGTAAGAGTGATTGTGGATCGTAGCCCTTTACGGCTTGAGACTTGAAATTGGAAATTAGAAATTGGGGGGCGATAAAATAAGTTTACGAGTTAACAGCACAAAAGCCGGGAGGCCAAATTTCTAATTTC
>JAUWNZ010000206.1 GCA_030612385.1 Pseudomonadota bacterium
GTCCATTTATTTAGTGATTCTTCCCATTGAAATCCAACCCCTCTGATCGTATTCATTTTTACTTTGGCAGGAGTCTTTAACTGCACATAGCCTGCCGACAGGTGTGTCTCACAACTAAGATATTTATCCATAAACGGGACATTCCCGCTACGCAGGGCAAGCAGATAAACGGGAAGCTGCGGAGCTGTGAGTCTTTCCAGGATGTCCTTTTGATTCGGATGGTTTCCGGTCTTGTAGTCCCAGCAGATAATCCCCGCATCTTTATGATAATCGATTCTGTCTATTCTGCCATCTAAGGGGAAAGACCATCCCTCGCATTTCAGCCCTTTAAAATCCGCCTCTTCGGCGATACATGTCCATCCATTGTGGCGGTGTTCTGTCTCAGCATCGAGCCAGGAGATGAGTATGCCGGGGGGTGAATCGAAAGAGAGAAGAAGGCGGCGCTCTACATCCCACTCGGGCTGACAAGCAACATCTCTCAGCGCCTTATCCACACATTCGGACAGAAGATGCAATCCCTTTTCTCTGTCCTGTTCTAAATGGAGATTTCTTTTTCGGACTTCCCTGGTAAAGGAGGCCAGTATCCTGTGAATTCTGATCCCTCGCTCCATTGGTGATACAACAGATTGCGGCTCTTCAAGGGGTTTTATCTTAAGAATCGTATCGACAAAGAATCTGAAGGGACAGATAATGGCTGTTTCCAGGCTGCTTGCTGAAATCCTGCCGGGAAGCGCCGCGCCTTCAAGCGGAGTATCGTCCGACGTTTTTATGCCGGCAATTTTTGGTTTGCCTTCGTCAGTTGCGATCTTCAATCCTTCGTAAGCTGATCTAAGCCAGCCCGCCCTTGCCCATGCGGGGCCAGGGGCGGACCAGATATCAAGGTACTTTTCCGATTCACTGTCCAGCCAGAAGGGTGAGGGAGACAGGGGCTTTGAGTCTTCCTGTTCCGCCCTCAGAAGAGTTACACTCGGCGCCAGGGAGATAAGATTTGAAAATGCCCTGAGTCCAAGTTCATGCTGGCTTTCCGCTGTTCCCCCCTGAATTAATTTCCGCTCTGATATATCAAGAAGGGGCAACGGTCTCACCGGCATGGGAAGCGCCCGGTCATCCAGTCCGAGCACATAGAGTTTGTCAAAGTCCATGCCCCTGGACTCTATAAGTCCCAATATCTGAATACCCGCATCTTCTGATGCGCTGACCTGGGTAATTTTGTTGGCTGCAATGTGTGTTATCCAGGAATAAAATTCATGTCCGTCCATCGCGATGTGGCCGAGCTGGAGCGACATATTATGGATGATCTCCCTGAGATGCCTCGAGTCTATGGTATCTTTCTCATCGGAGATGACAGGAAAGCCAAGAGAAGACCACAGCTCTTCAATTCTGTTTGTCCACTGGCCGGCGGTTCTTCTGTGTGAAAAATTTATCCCGGCAAATTTGGGAAGATCTTTGGCTTCTTCGCAAAGTACTTTTTCCAGTATTTCCGGATCATTCTTTTTCAGGGAATTTAATAGATTATCCATGCCCGATTCAATGCAATCTGCTCTCCAGATTCGGTCAGCCCCGGCGATTTCATAACGTTTTCCCTGCCAGCATCCGTAGTAGGGGGAAAGGATGAGAGAGAGAAACAACTCGCGTGACACACCTTCCGTCATGAATCTCAGGGGAATCAGGGCGGCCTTAATCAGAGGAGAGTTGACGAGAGGTATACCGAGGGCTATGTTGAACCATGAGGCCCCCTCCGGAGGCCTCTCCGTCATCAGTTCCTTTAAACTTCTCTCAATCGTGCCGGAATAGGAATTCATATCGGGTGCAACAACCCCTATTCGGCGCAAAGACAGGGTTTGAGCGTCCTCAATCAGACGATGGGCAAGATATATTACCTCCTGTTCGGGGGAGGGAAGAGTAATCGCTTCGAGATGCTCCGGTTTTTTTTCTGAGTTGTCTTCGTACTCAACATCGGCCATTTCTTCGAGGAGCTTAAGGAGATCGGTTTCTATCGGCGCCGTGGATTCAAATCCGACAAAAGAGATACTGTCGGGGCATGTGATAATTTTTTCTTCAATGGCAATTCTCACACAAGAGGGGAATTCCGACGGGTGAAAAAAATCCTGATTATAAAGGCCATCTTTGAATGCCATGCTGATAGTTCTTCGCCATTCGACAAGTGGTGTGGAGGGCGGGCCGGAGCAGGGATCTATTTTATGCCGTATCATGGCGCCGTAGTTTTCATCAAGCAGACTGTAAAGTCCAAAATCCGGCTCAAGTGGTTCTGGTGGCGGGATGCTTTTTGACAACTCTTTCAGGAGATTTATTCTGTGAAGTTCCGGCGCCGGCATTTTTTCAGGCCAAGACTCCGACCATAACCAGGCAAGCCATGAGTTGAGACTCATCGCATTTAATGGCTCCCATCCCCTCATCCCTTTTTGTATACATGTCATCCGGAAGCGGTGACGCAGCCCGCGGGCAAGTCTGCTGGTGGAGGTGAGATATAAATGGGCAGAAGTCATGGGATATATTAAAATTAAATAGATTGCCGACAATATTAAAGAATTCGACGTAGTCAGTAACCGCACACCAAGGTTTCAAATATCTACTTTGGAATCAACAGGTTACATTTATTTTACTCCAGGAACCTCAGTCTAAATCTTAACTTGTGACTATTCAGGTTATCCCGGCTGCAGGCCAAATATTGTCAGTTCACAGCCTGACATCATACAGCCTTCAGCTTATTTACCTGAACAAACCCGTATCCTCAATGCATTGAGATTTATAAATCCGGTGGCATCATGCTGATCGTAAACCTCATCCTTTTCAAAGGTGGCTATGTCCTCTCTGTACAAGGATTGAGGCGATTTTCTGCCTGCCACGATACAATTGCCTTTATATAATTTAAGACGGGCTGTCCCGCTGACGTTTTCCTGGGTTTCATCAACCATCTTCTGCATTACCTTCATCTCAGGCGAATACCAGAAACCGTTGTAGATTAGCTGCGCATACTTGGGAATAAGTGAATCCCTGATAAGCATAACCTCTCTGTCCATGGTAATTGATTCCACTGCGCGATGAGCAGTCCACAGAACGGTGCCCCCCGGAGTTTCATAGATTCCTCTTGATTTCATCCCCACGAAACGGTTTTCAACCATATCCACCCTGCCGATGCCATTGGCGCCCGCCAATCTGTTTAAATGGTCGAGGAGTTCCGCCGGCCTC
>JAUWNZ010000131.1 GCA_030612385.1 Pseudomonadota bacterium
TTGAGCTTTGCACAGCCCCTGTAGCGGAGACCTTCAGGTCTCCATATTCACGTAACACAGTATGACTGAAGCACATGGAAGGCTGAAGCCTTCCGCTACATGCTTCTGCCATATGCCTTCCGCTATTCATTGAGCTGATACCTGCAAATCTTCAATTTGTAGCATTTTTCTCTCCCTGTTGGATTATTTCAGGGAACCTTCAAGAGGATTGCCTCCGGTTCCCTCCCCTACGTCCTTGATGGGTGCCTGACACGCATACTGCTCGCACACATAGGCTGTAGCCTTTTGCAAAGGCAGCAATCATGATTTACCTTCAATATCCCTGACTTCTCTTTTTTTTTAATCTTGACAGTCTCGTAAAAAGCTCCGCTATGCCGACCTGTCTGCGTGCTCGCACAGGCAGGCACGTCGGCATTATAATGGAAAGTAACCAGCGCTTTCAGTAAAATTATGCCAAAAACAACTCGTGTCTTAGCAAGCTTCATGTATCCCCACTACTTATGCACCTGAGAATGACTCCAGGCTTGCATCCTTCCAGATTCCCAGGCGTGTCAGGGCAAAATCGTATCGTACCGGGTCGTCAGGAACAACAGCCCTGAATGAGTCCGTTATTTGGAGGGCGGTCTTCATGTCCGCCTGTTTGCGTTTCGTAAGACCTAATGTAAGGCAGATCCTGTGCATGTGTGTATCGAGAGGAACAATAAGCCCGGATGTCGGCACATCATCCCATCCTCCAGGATCCACATCGTCCCGCCTGATCATCCAGCGGAGAAACAGATTGATCCTCTTGCATGCGCTCCCCTTTGCGGGTAAGGGCAGCAGACTGTTGCTCCGGCAATTAAACCCGCTATTTAGCGCTTCCACAAATTCGGTAATGGCCGGTAAAATTGATTTGCCGTTATTTATAAACCCGGTTTTAAAACAAGCATAGAGAGAACCGTATTTTATGATAACATTTTTCATACCGAACAGCATTGCCGCAAGTTCATCCCCTGTGGTAAACCTGTGCTTAAAGCCGTAAAATGTACGTAAAAGCGATTCCATGGAGGCTTTTTCAAGGAAACGAAAGGGGGATGGGGTCATTCGATCGAGGACGATTGAAATACTTTTATTTATCTGGGAAACCCTGCCATAGGCAAGAGATGAAGCCAGAAGACCCACAATTTCCCTGTCACAAAGATCCTCGTAATCATAGAGAAACTCCAACGGATCGGGATGCACAAACTCTCGTTTGTTGTACCTTTCGTAGAGATGTTCAAGCTCCTTTCTCATCCTTTCCGTTAACAGTTTCTCGGTGTCGATATGATTGGTTTCCATTATAAATGGATATTTCAGGTTTTTTGTTCTGTCCGGAATCACCCCTTCAATGCATTCCAGGTTTCTCTTTCCGGAAAACTGCCCTTTACGTGCTCTTCCATCTCCCTAAACATCTTGAGTGGTACGGCAAAGGTGAACAGGTTCTTCTTCAGCTAAGGGGTGAAGTAATTTTTAAATAAAAAAAGCATTACAGGTATTGTAACAAGCGAAAAAATAAAACTAAAAAACATGAATTGATTAACGATGCTTTTATTCCCTCCTGCCCGATCCACAACAATCGGCATAGCAGTAATGGGGGGAACAGCACTTTTCAAGATTATTATAAGGGCAATGTTATAAGCAGGTTGCAGTAATTATATCCATGTTGACCGTTCTCAATTAAGGACGACAGGAAGGAATAGGGGCAATCTTCGACGGGCTGTTTCTTCTCCCAAATCCAAATTTAGCGAAAATTAGCAATATGGTCAAGAAACCCAACCCGACACCCCCTCTCGGGCTATGGATAGATCATTTGCAAAGCTTTTCGAGCTCTCTGACGATAGACTCCAGGCGAGGCCTTATGTTGATATCGTGCACATCAATGTAGCGGATGATTCCATTTTTATCGATTATGAGAATTGCCCGTTCCGCCGTTCCATCAGTGCGTAATACACCATACGCATCCGCCACTCCACCATGGGGCCGGAAATCGGAAAGAACAGGAAACCATAATTTACCCATCTGATTCGTCCACGAAAACAGGGTCGGAATATTGTCCACTGTAATTCCGAGAAGTATGGCATCATTTTTATCAAATATACCTTTTACAATGTTGTAGCCAGGCCACTGATCCGAACAAACCGGCGTCCATGCGGCAGGCACAAAAGAAATGACCACATTCTTTTTCCCAAGGTATCGGCCAAGAGATATTTTCTTTCCGGAGACCGCGGGAAGGGTAAAATCAGGGGCGCGATCTCCTATCCTTACTTTTAAAACACTGTCTGTGGGTTTGAGTTTCCCGGGATTGTAAATAAAGCTACATACTTAATTTGAAATATCTCTTTCCCCATGTCGTTTTTACAGATCGAAACGGCATGTTCATAAAAAGTTCTTCTCCTTTCCTCCATTTCGAGAGCGGTGGAAAGCATCTTCATCGCTCTTTTCAAATCCTCTTTCATATCATCTTCCTCCATTAATAGGGAATTAATTGTTTGACAATATTTAGCTAATCAGGTAAACAGTCCGATGGTTAGACTGGGAGTTGGGAACTTTGCATAACGCCCCCTTTCCGTCATTCCCACGAAAGTGGGAATCCATAACGGGTTGGGAATACCGGATCCACGTTTGCATGGGAACGACTATTTACGACATAATTCAAAGGCCTGCGGCTATCTCAAGCGTACCTCTATGCAGGTGTAAACTTGGCGATACTTCAGTCCTCGTGCCTAAACAACCTGAGCAGTTACTAAAAGGCAAAGAAATTTTGTACTATACCTCTACAGTTTTTCGATGCGGAGAAGCTGGTTTCCCCAAACGGAAACGTCTTGCTTGCCTCCCAGGTTACATATCAAGCATCGCCCTGGGTCGTGGCGATGAGGTTGGCATACTTATCTCAAGCCCTCTCCCATACAATGTTGCATATCCCTGTCCATCCTCTCAATCGGGCTGTTCCCCTGTTTGACCAGCAATCAAATTTACATTCTGATGCCCCAGTACCTTTAGGAATAAAGAAATGAAAAAATTAATTGCGCTATCGAAAGAAGAATTGGCCAAAAGACTATGGTCGGCAGAGCCAAAGATAAAAAGTATTCTAACCAACTCAAAGCATATGGAAGAAGCAAGATACCTGATCTTTGATTATCTGAATCGCATGGAAAGAGATCTTTACAATATGAAAGCTGACACCTCTTTTACAAATCTGAACATTGTAAAAAAAAGAAGTGTCAGAGAGTATATCCATGCGTTGTCAAATACATTGAGAAGCGAAAATGAGCATTTAACGAAATCATCTGCGCTGGAATTATTATTCAATCTCGCAAAAAACAAAAAGGGCGCTCCGGATAAAGTAGATAAGGGGTTTTTACTTGAATTTCTTGTCTTATTTTCAGGCATCACAGGAAAATACAGTAACCCCTTAAAAAGTGACGGTCAGTTTGAAGTAAAGGAGGCAAGAGAGGCCGCAATAGAACGATCAACCCAGTTGGACGATTATGCGGAGACAATGACAAGGTATTTTAAGAGATACCATACAGGATTTGACCGCAAAATATTAAAACAGAGAAACAACTTAAAAAAAGAAATCATGGCATATTTCGGGGCAGATGAATCAGATTGGAAAGACTATTTATGGCATATGAGATATATCATCAAAGATGTAAAGACACTGTCTGGTATCGTTAAGCTGGAAGAAGACGAATATGAAGGAGTAAAATGCGCTGAAGAAAACAAAATCCCTTTTGAAATCACTCCCTATTACCTGTCATTGTTCAACAAAGATGGGGTATGTGACCATGATCGCGCTGTGCGCGCCCAGGTCATCCCGAGCCCCATGTACTGCAGAGGTGTCATGGAAAAAAGGAAAAAGGGGGCTGACATGGATTTCATGGGAGAAAAGTCAACAAGTCCCATCGATGGCGTCACGAGGAGGTACCCCGGAATAATAATAATCAAAACTTATGATGCCTGCCCGCAAATCTGCGTTTATTGCCAAAGAAACTGGGAGGTAAAAAATATTGATGCCGTTGTCAAGATGCCGGAAGAAAAAACCAAAGAAATCCTAACATGGATAAATGACAACAAAAACATAACCGAGGTTTTGGTCACGGGAGGCGATCCCTTAACGCTCAACAATAACTATATAGAGTGGTTGATTGGCCGGATAGCTGGAATAAAACACGTAGAAAGAATAAGAATAGGAACAAGAACACCCGTCGCACTGCCATGTAGAATCAATGAAGGGTTCTTGAAAATTCTCAAAAAATATCATGACTGGGGGAAAAGGGAGATTTGCATTGTCACACATTTTGAGCACCCAACTGAGATGACACCTGATTCTCTCGAAGCCATAAAAAAGATACGAGAAATTGGGATTAATGTTTACAACCAACAGGTTTTCACATATTATAACAGCAGGAGATTTGAAACATGTTT
>JAUWNZ010000231.1 GCA_030612385.1 Pseudomonadota bacterium
AATCCAGGAAACGATCATGATATTCCGTGCCAAGTTCATGGTCCATGTCATACGTTACGGCAAAAAGTGAGTTCAATGCCCCTGTACCTACGCACCTTGCGCCGATACAAGCGCCATGTTTGCGAACCAGGGATCTTGATAGGTTGAATCGTTTTCTCAGATCCTCCTGTTCCTGATGTATGTGAAGAAAACGGTTAACCGTATCATCTATAAACGGAGAGTAAGCGGTAAGAATATCCTCGTATTCCGGCAACTCGGACAACTCGTATACAAGGCCGATTGCCTCCATCGAAGGTTTAAAACATGGGTGTTCAGTGATATCCGAAACCCTTTCGCCAAAGGCATATAACTCAGTATCAAGCAGTCTTATGCTGTCAAAATATTCCTGTTTCGTTCTGAGAGACATTCTCAAATCTCCTTATAATCCCAGATACTGCAGAAAATGTATTTTCTATAACGAATCCGCCGTCAACGATAGTGAGGGTATTATAGCACAATGAGTTCTTCCATTCAAAGGCAAAATAAGGGGAACATGTTAAATCATGGATGTCTTGCCTGCCGGTTCTTTTCGTCCCGAATCTCTTTAAGTCCCAGTCATTCTTGCCGATAGCAGGTTGAAACGATGTTGATACAATCACTTCCAAAATTCTCACGCAAAGACGCAATAAAAGAAAATCTTAGTTACTTCGCGCCGTTGGTGAGAGTATTCTTTTTGAAGATGCGTTATTTTTCTGTATTTGCGTCGACTTTGCCGTTGCCGTGGAATCTCTTTTTCAATATTGACATTTAGTATTTTTAAGAGGTAGTATAAAAAGTTACCCTATCAACAAACCAGATAAACTTTTACTAAGTTCACGAAAGGTCAATACTATGTCTTTACTGCGACGGCAGCCCCCTGCTCTTCTGGTACTTGAGGATGGAACTGTGTACCGTGGCTATGCCTTTGCCGGTAGTGGCGAGGTTTTTGGGGAAGTCGTCTTTAATACAGGGATGACCGGATATCAGGAGATACTCACAGATCCTTCCTACAGTGGTCAGATCGTTACTATGACCTATCCCCTGATAGGCAATTACGGGATCAACCCAGAGGATATGGAATCGGACGGTATTTACTTAGAGGGGTTTGTCATCAGGGAGTATCAATCCTGCCCTAATAACTGGCGCAGCATACAGACCTTAAAAGAGTTTTTGGAGTCGGAGGGTAAGCTGGGTGTGGAAGGAGTAGACACAAGGGCGCTGACACGCCGGATCCGCATGGAGGGCGCAATGCGGGGGGCGATCTCCACTGTCACGCAGGATGTAGATCTCTTGTTGAAACGTGTGTGTGCTTATCCCGGGCTTGCCGGGCGTGATCTCGTCAGATCGGTAACATGCGAGAAGCCTTATTACTGGAAGGATGGCGAACCCCGGCCGATGGAGAGATGGGAAGGCAAATCCCCATCGGGAAGATTACTGGTTATCGTTCTCGACTGCGGCGTTAAATATAATATCCTTCGGAATCTGGAAAGGTTAGGGTGTGATATTCTTGTTTTGCCCGCTACTACAACATCCAGGGAGATTTTTGCCTGTGATCCGGACGGGGTACTCCTTTCCAACGGGCCCGGCGATCCGGCGCCGCTTACCTATATTGTGGAGACGGTGCGTCGATTAGTGGGAAAGCTGCCTGTATTCGGCATCTGCCTGGGACATCAGATATTAGGTCAGGCATTGGGGGGCAAAACCGCCAAACAGAAATTTGGACACCATGGCATCAACCAGCCGGCCAGGAACATGAACACCGGCCACATTGAGATCACATCACAAAACCATGGCTTTGTGGTTAAGCCGGAATCCTTGCCGGCGGATACCGAAAAGACCCATATCAACCTGAACGATAATACCCTGGAGGGACTGCGCTACCCGTCACTCAAGGCATTCAGCGTTCAATATCATCCCGAGGCAGCGCCCGGTCCACACGACGCCGCCTACCTTTTTGATCAGTTTATCGATCTGATGAAGAGGAAAAATTCCTGACAGGATTAACAAGATAAACAAGATTTTGTTTCAAGTGAACAAATAAGGATAAGTCTCCATTTATCTATCCAGTAAATCATAACCTGAGAAAGGTGAATAGATAAAGTACAGGGAATTGGTTGAAAAGATCACCGGTTGCGCGTATAAGACTTACAACTGAATAAGTTATGGTTTTTTGGAATCTATTTACGAAAAATGCTTACTCCTAAAACTGAGAAAATCTGGTTTAGGTGTTGTTCTTCAGAAGATAGCCGTTTACGGCTTGAAAATTAAAATCAAAGGTAAAGTAAGGGACTTTGATGAGGATTTACAGGATAAGTTTTAATGTTTTAATCCTGAATATCCTGTTAATCCTGTCAACTTTTTTCAAAGAGCTAAATTCATACAAAATTGAAAATAGACGCAACTCGTTTCTCATTTTGATATTTACCTGGTGGCTGCCTGAGCAGTTACAGGGAAAGGGCATAAAGTGATACTGATTATTGATTTTGGTTCCCAGTACAACCAGCTCATCGCCAGGCGTGTTCGTGAACATCTTGTCTATTGTCGGATTGAACCCCCTGAGATAGATATTGAACAAATCCGTTCCCTTGCTCCGGAAGGGATTATACTCTCCGGAGGTCCGGCAAGTATCTATGAGAAGGGGAGTCCCAGGGTTGACAGGGGCATTTTCGACTTAGGGATTCCAATCTTGGGCATCTGTTACGGCATGCAGTACATGGTTGATTCTCTCGGTGGAGAAGTGACAGGCGTCAAAAAGAGGGAATACGGCTTTGCCGAGCTTCACATAGAGGATACAAAAGGTATCTTCAGCGGCATC
>JAUWNZ010000214.1 GCA_030612385.1 Pseudomonadota bacterium
TCCCTCAATGACACCATCGTAGTCTTTGACAGGATACGGGAAAATATCAGAAAATTCAGGAAACAGAGCCTCAGGGAGGTGATAAATTCGAGTATCAATCAGGTGCTGAGCAGGACAATACTTACTTCGGTAACCACACTCCTTGTTGTTCTTGCTCTGTTCTTCCTCGGTGGAGCGGTTATCCATGATTTTGCTTTTGCGCTTCTGATAGGAATACTAATCGGAACTTATTCATCCGCATTTATCGCCAGCCCTACATTACTGGCCTGGGAGACTTTTAAGCCTTCACGTAAAAAGGGGGAAAATAGGTAAATGAAAGGTAACTACTCAGCCGCAGATTCACACAGATGAACGCAGATAGGTTTAAATACAAAGAAATCACGTGACTACGTGAGTAGTTACAATAAAAGAAAAAATATCAGTGATAATCTGCGTAGATCGGTGGCGAGATAATTACAAAAGTAACTGCTCAGCCTACAACAGCTTCAGCCTGACTACCTGAGCAGTCACAATGAAAGTATCAAAATACAAAATTAAAAAGTGAAATTGACGAATAACATGGATTGAAGCGCTAACCAAACTTACTGAGATATCATCGTCTTTTGTGCTCTCTTTTATATTTAAGTTTTTCGTTTTGATATTTGATAACCGTTCACTATGCTTTTCATGACACATGATTCAGAGGCAAAACTATGAAAAAGAACAGTTCCAAAGTAAGAGAATATGCCGAGGCTATAATTATTGCCGTAATAATAGCGCTCTTTGTCCGAACTTTTGTGGTGCAGGCATTCAAGATACCCTCGGGTTCCATGAAGCCGACTCTTCAAATTGGAGACCATATACTGGTCAATAAATTCATTTACGGAGTAAAAATACCTTATATCCAAAAAACCTTAATCCCGATAAGGGAACCTGAAAGGGAAGATATCGTGGTCTTCCGTTACCCTCGGGACCGCTCAAAGGACTTTATTAAGAGGGTTATTGGGGTTGGTGGAGATGTAATAGAGATAAGAGACAAGGAAGTCTTCCTTAATGGTTCCTCTTGCAGTGACATACATGGGGTACACACAGACAACTTAATGCTTCCTTCGTCGATACAGCCAAGGGATAATATGGAACCGGTAAGGGTGCCTGCGGGATATATATTTGTTATGGGTGACAACAGAGACCAGAGTTATGACAGCAGGTTCTGGGGTTTCGTGAAACTGAAGGATGTCATGGGCAAGGCCTTTATCATATACTGGTCATGGAACGGAAATGATCACAGGGTGCGATGGAAAAGGTTCGGTAAGATTCTTCGGTAGTCGCTTAGTTGTAAAGTTCTTGCAAAAATGGCAAAAGAAAATCGTAACTGCTGGGTTGTGTCAGGTTCAAGGTTGATTGTTTTTTAGCCGCTGAACCGTGAACCTTGAACCTGAGTAATTACCTGCCTTTCACCTCCGGCTTGTCCGGGTTAGTGTCTGGTTTAAAGGATAAAAAATGAAAGCGAGAAAGGTGATACTGGATTCGCAGGGTATTGACAGGTCACTGACAAGAATTGCCTGTGAAATCCTGGAAAAGAATAAAGGGGCGGAGGACCTCGTTCTGGTCGGGATCAGAACAGGAGGTATGTTTTTAGCGGAAAGACTCCGTGAGAAGATCTCCGGGATGGGAGAAGATCGAATACTTGTCGGCATATTAGACATCACTCTATACCGTGACGACCTGTTAACCACAGACAGAAAACCGAGACTCGGTAAAACAGATATACCTTTCTCACTCGATAACAAAAAAGTTGTTCTTGTCGACGACGTTCTCTTTACGGGAAGGACCACAAGGGCAGCTATGGATGCCCTGATAGATTTCGGCAGACCAAGACTTATTCAGCTTGCCGTCCTTATTGACAGGGGAAACCGTGAACTTCCCATAAGGGCGGATTTTGTCGGGAAAAACATTTCTTCTTCTTTATGCGACGATGTCCGTGTAAATCTCGTAGAGCTAAAGGAAAGAGATGAGGTCATCGTTTCCGAAGCCTGATCTGCCTGAGTGGAAATTGTGGAGTTGATTTTTTGAGGCCGGGATATGAAATTATCAAGAAAAGATATTTTAGGCATGGAAGATCTTTCCGTGGAAGAGATAAATCTTATTCTTGACACAGCAGAGTCCTTTATAGAGGTCTCGACAAGAGAGATCAAGAAGGTTCCAACTCTGAGGGGAAAAACAGTTATTAATCTCTTCCTTGAACCGAGCACCAGGACGAGAACATCCTTTGAGATTGCGGCAAAGAGGCTCAGCGCCGATACAATCAGTATCTCCGCCGCCATGAGCAGTATGGTAAAGGGAGAAACACTCACTGATATGGCCAGAACTCTGGAGGCTATGAATCCTGATGTTATTGTGATGAGGCACAGCGCCGCGGGGGCTCCTCACATGCTGTCCGGACTGATCAAACAGTCTATAATAAATGCGGGGGATGGAGCTCATGAACACCCTACCCAGGCTCTGCTGGATATGTTGACCATAAGAGAGAGGAAAGAAAAGGTCGCGGGTCTCAAGGTGGCAATAGTAGGTGACATAGCCCACAGCAGGGTAGTCCGGTCCAACATCTATGGCCTGATCAGGATGGGGGCGGAGGTAACAGTTGCCGGACCGGCCACGATGATTCCCAGGGATATTGACAAGATGGGTGTCAGGGTTAGTTGCCGGATGAAAGAGGCAATAAAAGACGCCGATGTAATCATGATGCTCAGGATGCAAATTGAGAGGCAGGACGGCAACATATTCCCATCACTACGGGAGTACTCCAATTATTATTGCCTGAATGCTCAGAATATAACACTGGCAAAAGATGACGTCCTCGTCATGCATCCGGGGCCGATCAACAGGGGTGTCGAGATCGCGCCTGATATCGCCGACGGTTCCCGCTCCGTCATTCTTGACCAGGTGACCAACGGTGTCGCTGTAAGAATGGCTCTTCTCTATCTGCTGGTTGGAGGTAAATGATGAAACTCTTGCTCAAGAGGGGAAGGATTGTTGACCCTTCACAGAATATATATGAAGAGATGGATATCTTAATAGAAAATGGGAAAATTGCGCAGATCGGTAAATATCTCA